>JAIXVM010000243.1 GCA_027482995.1 Hyphomonadaceae bacterium
CCCGGCCCACTATCCACCGCCGCGTCTGCCCACGGCAGAACCCATTGCGACCGGTTTGCCACCCGCACCGATCTTGCCCGCCCCCGTCTATCCCCGTCAGGTACGTGACGCGATGCCTGAAGGGCGGATACACTTTCCGCCTCCGCCCGGCGCGAAGCCGGAAAAATCGCCGCCGCCAGCTGGCGTCCTTTCAGGCCGGACGCCTTTGGCACCCAGACCGCCCGTGGGCAAATCCTGGTCACGAGCAGAAGTCGAGGCCTCTGCCCGCGGGAAGATGTCGGACTTCTTCGGGTCCGCCTTCCTCGGACAAGACGCGTACGAGCGCCAATGCCGCCTGCCGGCCGCGCCGCTGCTGTTGGTTGACCGCATTACCGGCATCGACGCCGATGCCGGCGTTGAAGGCGCCGGTGTGATCTGGACCGAGACCGATATCGCTGCCGGCGAATGGTACACGCATGACGGCCGCGTGCGCCCCGGCCCGCTGATCGAGTGCGGTCAGGCTGACCTGACACTGATCGCGTGGATGGGCGCTGATCTGAAGAACCAAAGCGAACGCGTTTACCGCCTGCTTGGGTGCGAAATCACGTTCCACGAAGGCGGACTGCCGAACGCAGGCGAAACGCTCAAATTCCAGATCGAGATTACCCAACATGCGACCTTTGCCGGCGTCCGCATGTTCTTCTTTCAATATGATTGCATGGCGAATGGCCGTCCCGCTTTCTCGGTGCGTCAGGGCCAGGCTGGCTTCTTCACGGATGCTGAGCTCGCCTCCGGAAAGGGCGTTGCGTGGGACGCGGAAACCGCCCCGCCGCCGACGCGGGATATCGAGCCGATTGACGTTGGACGGGCGAGTGCCAAGCGCGGCTTTTCAGCGGCAGACGTGTCTGCGTTCCGGAATGGAGATGCCCTCGCCTGCTTCGGCAAGGGCTTCGAGCTGTGCGCCGCGCACTCCCTTCCGCCGCACCTGCCTGCTGGCAAGCTGGCCTTCTTCGAAACGGTGAGCGCATTTGATCCCGCGGGCGGCCCGTGGAAGCGCGGATACCTGCGCGCGAACGCGCATGTGCCGACCGATGCCTGGTTCTACGAAGGTCACTTCCACAACGATCCCTGCATGCCGGGTACGCTGATGGCGGAAGCTGCCGTGCAGGCACTCGAGTTCTACGCCGCCGCACTCGGCCTCACGCAAGAGCGGGATGGCTATGTGTTCGAGCCGATACCGGGCGAGACCGCAAAGTTTGTCTGCCGCGGGCAGGTTATTCCCGACACGGATCACGACATCACCTACGAAGTGTTCATCGACGAAGTGATCCTCGGTGAAACGCCGCAAGTATTCGCTTCCCTGCTCGCTCGCTCCGATGGGCGGAAAGTCTTTTACTGTCCCCGGTTCGGAATTCAGTTACGTCGCAATTGGCCTGCGCCGCGCCTATCGCATTCGCCGCTCCGTGTGGGGCCGAACAAGGAAAGCCGCGGCGACCAGGCCGCGCTGCTGGACTGCGCCAATGGTCCGCCCTCTGCGGCGTTCGGAGAGATGTACGACCGCTTCGATATCGGCGGCCGCGTGCCCCGGCTTCCGCAGCCGCCCTATCATGTCATGTCGCGTGTGGTGGATGTGTCGACGCGCCCCGGCGTTCAGGAAACCGGAGCCAGCATCCTGGCGGAATACGATGTGCCGCCGGCTGCCTGGTACTTTGCCGACAATCGGTCGGGTTACATGCCCTTCGCTGTCTTGAATGAAATCATCCTTCAACCCTGCGGCTGGCTTGCCAGCCTTTGCGGCTTCGCGCTCGAGGGCGGAGACCGGTTCCGAAACCTTGAAGGTGACGGCAAGATCCACCGGATGATCGGCCCCGGCGATGGAACGATCTGTGTCCGGACGACCCTGACCAGTTTCTCGAAGGTCGGTCCGATGACGATCGTGGCGTTCGACGTTGTCGCACAGCTGAAGTCGGGTGAGCCGGTGATGGAATTGACAACGCGGTTCGGATTCTTTCCGGCAGCCGCGCTTGTTCGCCAGGCGGGTCTCCCGATCACCGAAGCAGACCGCAGCTACCTCGCGCTGCCCCGAGCTGCGGCAGACCTTTCGCCCGTCGATCCAAGGCTCGCTGCCGGTCAGCTCCGGATGCTCGACAGCGCGGACTATTTCGATCCGGCGGGTGGCGCGGCCGGTCTCGGCCTTATCCGTGGGCGGCAGGCCGTGGATCCGCACGCCTGGTACTTCAAGGCACACTTCTTCAACGATCCCGTTCAGCCCGGTTCGCTGGGATTGGACGCGCTTGAGCAACTTCTGATGCGCGCAGTGTTACTCAAAGTTCCCGCGCCGGAGCTTCGCGGAATGATCGCAGAAACCCCAGCCGTGGGTGAGCGTGTGAAGTGGTCATATCGCGGTCAGGTTACACCGGAAAAGCAAGAGGTAACGGGAGTGATCGAACTGCTGAACCTCGAGCGAAAAAGTGCCCGCGTATTGGCGACAGCGCGAGGTTCGCTCTGGTGCGATGGCCTGCGGATCTATGAGGCCAATCCAATCTCGATCGCGTTCCGGAAACCGGACTAAGGGCGTTTTCGGGCGAGGCTGAAAATGGCCTCCCCGAAATCGGCGGACCAGAATTCATAAGCGGCCCCGAAGGCTACAAGTTCGCCCGCGCCCGGATTGGTGAGAATCTCGAAAGGCGTTGCGACTCCCTTGGGTCCCGCGCGAAATCCTTGCGCGGTCGACTTGAGCACCGCTTCCTTGATCGTCCACATACGGAAGAAACACGTCAGCGCAGCTCGATCTTCGAAACCGCTCGTCTCGAACGCTGCACGTTCTTCCTCGCTGCAGATCATGTTCAACATGGGGCGCCAATCGATGTCCCGAACAAGTTCAACATCCACACCGATTTCAGCCGGCAAACGCGAGAGCGCGACAACGGTCCAAGGACCTTTGTGTGAGAGTGACATGGCCCAACCTTCGGGCCGGTTCAGTTGAGGTGCGCCGTCGGCCAAGTGCGAGATCTGAATGTCAGTCGCTGAAAACCCGGTCAGCGCCGATAAAAGAACCCGGCGCAAATGAAATGACGTTTCCATCTCGGTGCGGTGCGTGGTGGAGCGCAGCCGGGTGAGCCGTGCGTGTTCTTCGCCGGTTAGCGCAGGGAGGACGGTCGGATCACGCGCGCCATCATCCTGCAGGGCCAAAACGAGCGGATGACCTTCAAACCCCGCCAATGCGAACGGATCCACGCCTTGTTCCGGACGAGTGTTCGGTGGATGGGGGGACGTCGTGCTCATGGCTCGACATTGGTCCCTGCTCGCCGCCCTCATCAAGGTGCAATTCCACCATGCGTGCCAGCAGACGAATTGTTGTTCGCGCATTCACCTCATACGCGAGTATTGGATATGACCACCGCTTCACGCGACCCGAGCTTCTGGATTTTGTGAACGACCGGTCGCGCCTCCTCGTGTTGTCTGGGCGCATCAAGACGCCCGTAAATACTGCAGATTCCGTGAGTATCCGTTGGCAATCGGGATCGTCGTGCGGCCGTAATGCGCAACGATTGACAGTTCCCGCAACTGTCAGGGGCGAAGTATTGCTGCGTGTGTTCTATTATGGCTTTACTTAACAACGAAATCGGGGCGTCCCGCAGCGGAGCGGCATGTCCTGAAAGGGGCCAATTGGATGAGTTTCAGCTGGGAAACAGCGAACGGGTCGAAGACGCAGACCGTCCGCCGGTTCCGGCGGGTGTCCGGCGATGCAACGCCATTTTTCCCGTATGGATTGCTCCCACTGCTTGGATTGGCCTTGCTGACCCTGCTCGCCTGGACATCCTTTGCGCCGCGCAGCATCGAAGACGAAGTGCGCAGCGCCGCTGAGCAGGCCGTCGCCGATGCGGGTGCAGATTGGGCCAGCGTTGATGTATCGGGCCAATGGGTCGAGGTGACAGGAGTTCCACCCACGCCGGCTGCCGGTGAACGGGTGCTGGATGCCATCCGTACGGCCCGTGCCCCGACCTGGCTTGGAGCAGCGCGGCCCGCCACGCGCGTGACGGGCGATTTCGCCGCCGGGGGGGCTCGGCCTGATCAAGCAAACAGTGCGATGCCTGGACCTCTCGTGACGAACGACAATGACGAGCCCGAATTCCTGTTCCGGCTGTCGGGCGGCAAGCTGACGCTTGATGGGCGCGTGCCGGACATCGCGACGCGCGACGCCGTTGTGGTGGCCGCGAGAAAATCCGTGCCCGGCCGGATCGAAACCGTGGAAAGCAATCTTGAGGTGATCGGCGTGCCGCCGCCCGAAGGGTTTCAGGGGACGATGATGCGCGGCGTGGAAACGCTGGCGCTTTGCGACGCCGGCACAGCGAGTTTCACGTCGAGGCATTTTGATTTGCGCTGCGAACTTCCGGAACGGGA
>JAIXVM010000195.1 GCA_027482995.1 Hyphomonadaceae bacterium
ATCTTGGCCGTGCTACCGATCATCTCGGATGCCAGACGGTGATCATTCATCGAGGCCTGCTCGAATTTCGGCAGGGTCTGCAGGGTTTTTTCCGTGAGGTTGACGATCACGTTCGCATCGTCGCCCGGCATCGTCGGGTTCGACACGGCGGCTGAAACATAGGCGAGGCTGTAGAGTTGGCCGCCAACACCGGCAACGCCGCCTTCGCGGACGATCAGCATTGGCAATTTGCCGTCCGTCGCCAGCCAAATGTCTGAAACTTGGCCGATCTCTTCACCCGAGGAATTGTGAACGGCCGCCCCGAGCAAGCGCGACACATCCCGTTCACCCGGTGCGAGTGTGTATGTTCTACGGGTCGCGATCTCGGTCGCCGCAATTTCCGCCGCCGGAGGGGACGTCACGGCCGCCTCTTCGGCTGGGGCTTTGACGGCGGTGTCGCAGGCTGCAAGCGAAATCAGGAGCGCAAAGCCACAAGCAGAAGCAAGGAGGGGTTTCATAGGCGTGTCCTTTCGGGAGACATGTCCCCGTCCAACGCACGGCATGCCGCATAGGTTCCAGACCCGGCAGCAATAAAGGCGCATCCCGAGGCTCCATCAGCTTGCTTGACGCCTTGGGAACTCAGCCTCAATAAACGCACCGTTTGGCCCGGCGCAGCGAGGGAGCCCGTCTTTGAGCAACAAGCAGGATCTCAGCACCGCAACCGGCGCCCTCGCCCTAGATGACGGCACCGTGTTTGCGGGCTACGGCGCAGGCGCCACCGGCACGCAAACCGGCGAACTCTGCTTCAACACCGCGATGACCGGGTATCAGGAAATCCTGACCGACCCCTCCTATGCCCAGCAACTGGTGCTGTTCACCTTCCCGCACATCGGCAATGTCGGCGCCAATCCCGAAGATCACGAAGAATCAACGCCGCAAGCCTCGCACGCGGCGCGGGGCGCAATCTTCCGCGAGCAGATCACGGCGCCGTCCAACTGGCGGGCCGCCGAGGACTTCGGCACCTGGCTCGCCCGCAAGGGCATCATTGGCCTGTCGGGTGTGGACACCCGCGCACTGACGCGCCGCATCCGCGAGCTTGGCATGCCGAAGGCCGCAATTTGCCACCAACCGGGCGGCAAGATCGACTTCAAGGCGCTGGTGGCCGCTGCCAAGGCCTGGCCGGGCCTGGACAATGCGGACCTTGCCGCCGACGTCGTTCAGGCGGCCCCATACGAACATACCGAAGGGCTCTGGAAGCCGGGCCTCGGCCATGTGCCGATGGGCAATGCCGAGTTCCACACGGTCGTGCTCGATTTCGGCGTGAAGAAGAACATCCTGCGCAACCTCGCGAATGTGGGCGCGCGTTCGACGGTGCTGAACGGCGACGCGACGGCGGCGGATGTGCTGGCGTTGAAGCCGGATGGCGTGGTGCTCTCGAACGGCCCGGGCGATCCGGCGGCGACCTATGTACGCTCCGGCGCGATGATCCGTGAACTGATCGCCTCGGGCGTGCCGATCCTCGGCATCTGCCTCGGCCACCAGATGCTCGCCCTCGCGCTCGGCGCCAAGACGATGAAGATGGCGCAGGGCCACCACGGCGCGAACCATCCGGTCAAGGACCTCGCGACCGGCAAGGTCGAGATCGTCTCGATGAACCACGGCTTCACGGTGGATGTCGCCACCCTGCCCGCCGGTGTGGCCGAGAGCCACCGCTCGCTGTTCGATGGCACGAACTCCGGCCTCGCGGTCGCCGGCAAGCCGATCATCTCGGTGCAGCACCACCCGGAAGCCTCACCTGGCCCGCAGGACAGCTTCTACCTGTTCGAGCGCTTTGCGGGTTTGATGCGGGATCATCGCGGGAAGTAGATCCGCACACGGGAGACACCCATTCATGTGTGGCCGTTTCTTCCGCGAAGGTGTGACCTGGGCCGAGTATTACGCGGCGCTCAATGTCTATGGCGAGCCGCCGGAAAACGTCGAGCCGCCAGCCGCCACCTACAATGCCGCGCCGACGCAGATCCATCCGGTGGTTCGTCTGAACGAGGTCACGCGGGTGCGCGAGATGGTGCCGATGCAATGGGGGCTGGTGCCATCCTGGTGGACGAAGCCGCTGTCGGAAAAGAAGTTCACGACGATCAACGCGCAGTCCGAAACGGCGCACGAGAAGCCGGTGTTCCGCGGCGCCTTCCGGCACAAGCGCTGCCTCGTGCCGATCTCGGGTTATTACGAATGGTCCGTGAGCGGAAAATCGAAAACGCCGTTTGCGTTCAAGCTGAAGAACCGGCGCTGGTTTTGCGTGGCGGGCCTCTGGGACGCCGCGCTGATCGACGGCTCGGAGCTCCAGACCTTCACCATCCTGACCACCAAGCCGAATGATTTCACGGCCGGTATCCATGACCGGATGCCGGTGATCCTGTCACCGGAAAACTATGGCTGGTGGCTGGATCCCGCGAAGGGGGATCCGACGCCGCTGTTCGAGCCCTTCCCGAACGAAGACATGATGGCCTGGCCGATCGGCGCGGCGGTCGGCAATGTGCGCAACAACTATCCGGAACTTCTGGAAGAAGTTTAGGGCGCCCAAGCGCGGGCATTGCCGCTACCGCCTGCACCGACTAGGTGGGCGCGATGAAAATCCTGCCGGTTGCGCCCCACGATATCCCTTCCCTGTCCGCGCTGGCCGCCCGGACGTTCACGGACACGTTCGGCCACCTGTATCCGCCGGACGATTTTCAGGCCTTCCTGCGCAAAAACTATGCGCACGACGCGCTGGCGGCCGAGATTGCGGGACCCGATCAGTTCTGGCGCATCGCTTGGCTCGGCGATGAGGCTGTGGCCTACTTGCAGGCCTGCCCGGTCGGTCTGCCGCATCCCGACGCCGATCCGGCCAGCGAGGGTGAGCTGAAGCGCCTCTATGTCGACCGCCCGCATCATGGAAGAGGTATCGGCAAACAGCTGCTCGCCCTCGCGCTCGACTATCTGTCGGAACGCTATGGCGACGCGCCGCAATGGATCGGCGTGTGGAGCGAAAACCTGAAGGCGCAGGCGCTGTATCGCGCAAATGGCTTCGAGAAGGCCGGCGAGTATGGCTTCGTGGTGGGCGGCATCACCGACCGCGAATTCATCCTGCGTAAGGGTTAGCGCAGGCCGCGCAGCAGGCGCTCGAACGTGTCGAGATATTCCTCGCGGGTGATGCCGAGCTTGCCGTCCGTCAATGCAAACGCGGCGCTGTTGATCGAGGCCTGCAACATCAGGGCGGCAGGCACAGCCAGCTTTTTCGGGAAATGGCCCTGGGCCGCGATGAACTTGGTGCCCGCCACAAGGCTCGCGCGGCCGACCTCGAATTCCATTTCATGCCAGCGGGCGAGGCCGAGGACGGACGGACCATCGAGGAGCACGATACGCTGGTATTCGATCCGCGATGCCCAATCGAGATACACGCGGCAACCCGCGAGGAAGGCCTTGAACGGATCTGCCGGGTCAAGCGCCGCGAGCGCGGCGGCCCGCGCATCTGCGTCCATGTCCAGCTGCAGCTTCCGCCAGATTTCGATGAAGAGTTCCTCTTTCGAAGCAAAGTGATGAAACAGCGCGCCCTTCGTGGCACCGGCGGCTTCGGCAATCTCGGTCACCGTGGTTTCGCGGTAGCCTTTCCGCGCAAACAATTCCCCTGCCACGCGAAGGATCGTGTCCCGCGTCTCGGCAGCCTGTGCGACGGTGCGTTTGACCATGCTTTTTGCCTCTTGAGGCCTAAACATACCGGTGGTATCAAAAAATTGTTACTGCTCTCTAGTGGGAAAAACGCCCCACTTCACATACTCAAGTTGCAGGCTGGGTGGGACCCGTTCGCGGGGCCGGACTGCTGACCAGAAGCCGCGCAGGCCGCCGTCAAAGCGACCCCTGCGCGGCTTTCTTTTTGGCCAGCCGTTGGGCGCGAAGCGCTTTCAGTTCTGCGCCGAGATGCTCCTCGAAATAGCGGTCACAGCCGAGGCAGGCATTGGCCACGGTGCGTCCCTTGCCATCCACGGCGACGGACTTTTCACGGAACGCCTCGCGGCTCCAGCCCTCGGCGAGGCCCATGCCTTCAGGGTCACCAGCGTTCAGCGCCTGGATGGCCGGCAAGGCCGCGACACTCTCGAGGATGTCCTCCAGCCGTTCCTCGGCGAGCGATCCGAGCGGCGCCTTGGTTTTCAGGCAGCAGGGATAGATCGACCCATCCGGCTCGATGGCGATCTCGCTGCCCGCCTCGTGCATCTTGAGGAAGTTCTTGCCGCCGGACCAGCGGGCGCAGAAATTCGTCTCGTAGCCCGCATTGGAAAGCCCGTTCGCCCAGGCGCGCCCGCGCGGCCAGAGTTCACCGATCCAGAGGTCCGGCTGGGCGCCGAAGAACAGGAAGGTCGGCTCTCCGCTTTTCGGACGGGCGGCGGGATCTGGGGATTTAAGTTTCTCGCTCTTGCTGCCGCCGAGCGAGACTTCACGCACACCCTTCTCCGCCATCATCGCGCGGATCTTGTCCATGAAGCGGAACTTGCGCTCGCCCTTCATGCCGACGTGGTAGTCATCAATCGAAGCAATCGCGATCGTCGTGACGCCGCGCGACAGCATCGCGTCGATGTGGTCAGGTTCAAGTATATCACCGGTGGTCTGCACGGAGAGACGCGGCGGCGCATCCGGCCAACGCCGCTGGATGGCCTCGAGCGCGGGGTAGAACAACTCCTCGCGGACACCATCGATCAGCAGCTCTCCGCCCGCCAGCACGATCAACGTAGGTTGGCGTTTCCCGGCTGCGTCGGTCCAGCTCATGTCATCTGGCAGGTTCGCGAGTACGCGTTCGTAAGCGCGTTGGCCTTCGGCGACGACATCGGAAAGGGCGCCGCGCACATAGGGCCGGAAACGGTCGTCATAGCAGTGGGCACATTTGCGGTGGCAGGCCCAGGTGAGCACCCAATAGAGAGACTGCATTCATACTCCGCAATGACCAAAGCCCGGCACGCTATGGGCGGCCCGGCACGGCGTCCAGACCGCTCTCAAGAGTGTTACGGCGGCGAGCCCGGGTTTGTTGCAATCTGTTCAGGTTCAAAAAGTTAAATGCACGCCCGAAGGGTTGGGGGGCGCTTGCGCCGTCCAGACATGGGGAATGGCCCTTTGACGGCTCCTGCTGGAAAGCGGGGGCCGTTTTCAGTTCTGGGCGCGTTCAACCCGCGCCGCGCAACTTTCCGAACAGCTGCGTCAGGCGCTTGGACAAGGGCGCGCGCTCCATCGTCTCGGCAAAGCCCGCGCTGAGGCGCTGACGGGAAATGCGGAACAGCGATGAATGGATCGGCGGGGCGCTGACCTTGCGAGCGTTCGACTGGAGCCGGTTCTCGGTTTCGTAGCTCTGGACCACGAACTGGATGAACTGGTCAAACACCTCGTCGGCCGCTGACCGCGCGGCTTCGCCATCGAGTTCCTGACGCGCTATCACGGTTTCTGCCGCGTCCAGCAAGCGGCCCGCCAACTGGTCGGCCTGTTCCTGCGCCCGCACCTGCAGCGCGATGAACAGTCCGTTGGGGCCCAGAGCGCCCGTCGCGGACGCCTTCTCCTTCTCGGCCCTGAACGCATACGTCAGCCCCGACTTTGCTTCGTCGAGCACAATGCGGAAGGTTTTGTTGAGCGGTGAGGGCATCTGGGTGTCAGCGCAGCGGGCCGCAACGGGCTTCGTATTCGGCGATCGCGTCCGGCATCCACTGGCGGAAATTCTCCGCGCGGGTTTCCGAGGCAGGGTGAGTGCTCATCCATTCCGGGGGACGCTCGCCCTTGCCGATCTCTCCCATCCGCTCCCACAATTCCGGCGCTTCGCGGGGATCGTAACAGGCGCGCACCAGCAGATCGAGACCGATCTTGTCGGCCTGCGTTTCGTGATCGCGCGAGAAGGCGAGGAAGCCGCCCTGAGCGGCGACGCCGAAGGCCTGCATCACCATCTGCTGCTGGCCCGCGCTCATGTCTCCCAGCCCAACCGCCACCGCCATCTGGCCGATCTGCAGCACCTGCTGCGTGCTCATACGCGCGGCGCCGTGATGGGCGAGCGCGTGGCCGATCTCGTGGCCCATCACGACCGCGAGTTTGTCCTCGTCACTGATATCGTCCAGCGACACCCGGCCATCATAGTTTCCCGTGATGTCGAGGATACCGGTATAGACCGCCACGTAGCCGCCCGGCAGGCAGAAGGCGTTGGGCGTAGGCGAGTCGACCACGTAATAGGTCCAGTTGAACGTCTCGACGACGCCGGGCATGTCATAGCCCTTCTCGCGGTATTCGTTTTCGAGTTCGAGGGCGGCTTTTTCCAGCCGCGCGCCGATGGTGCGGACGGTCTCTGTCAGCTCTCGCGCGCCGCCGGTGCAGCTCGCTTCATCGGCACACAGGACCGTGTTGCCTTGCTGCTGCTCGCCCTGCAGGATCTGAAGGTACGACTGTTCGCCGAGCTTGATCTCCTGCTCCACCGACATCGTGTTGAGCTGTTTCTTGCCGGGCGCGAAGGGCACTTCCTTCTGGTTGGCCTGCCAATAGATGAACAGGCCGACCAGGGCGACGATGATGATGGCGAAGCGGCCCTGGAAGATATCGCCAAGTCCATTGGCGCGGATCGGGGGATCGTCCCGCTTCATCGGCAGAAATCCTTCGGCGCTAGTTTCCGTCTGCCTGTTGTTAACCGAGCCCTCCGGTGAGGGAAAGCGGCTTGAACGGATTTGCCGTCCGGCCCGTAGCCCCTTATGTTGGCGCGCATGAGCACACCATCCAGCGCCCCCAAACTCGAGATCCGGATCGTTCCGGTGACGCCCCTTCAGCAGAACACGTCGATGATCTGGTCGACGGAGACGATGGAGGGCGTGTTCGTCGATCCGGGCGGCGAGGTGGACCGGCTGATGGGCGCGGCGGAGCATTTCGGCGTCAAGATCGTCGCCGTGTGGCTGACCCATGGCCATCTCGACCATGCCGGCGCCGCCGCAGCGGTCGCCGAGCGCACGGGTTGTCCGATCATCGGGCCGCACAAGGACGACCAGTGGCTGCTCGACGAGATCGAGGCCCAAGGCGCACGGTACGGCATCACCGACGGAAAGAACGTGACGCCGGATCGTTATCTGGATGACGGGGATGTGCTGGAGCTCGCCGGCAACAAGTTCGGCGTGGCCCACTGCCCCGGCCATACGCCGGGCCATGTGGTGATCTACAGCCAGGAAGGCGCGCTGGCTTTCGTCGGCGATGTGCTTTTCCGCGGCTCGGTCGGACGCACGGACTTCCCGAGGGGTAACCACCAGCAGTTGATCGACTCGATCACCGGCAAGCTCTGGCCGCTCGGCGACGAGATGCGTTTTGTGCCCGGGCACGGGCCGATGAGCACATTTGGCCAGGAACGCCTCGACAACCCCTTCGTGGCCGACGCCGTGACCGGCTATGCGGGCGCCGAGAAGGGCGAAATCGACATCATTGGCCAGCGCCTGTCCAAACGCTGGACCTGATCTGATTGTTACAGAAGCGGGCCGGAAGGCCCGCCTTCTTAAGGGTTTTTGACCCGTCCGCGTTGAATTTTGGACCTCCGGATTAACTGAAAATCATACGGTTTCGGGTATGCCTGACACCGCATGACACGCTTTTGGCGCCCCCTGACTCCGGCCGACTGGACCGGAGATGAACGCGGATCGGTGATGCCGATGTTCGTGATTGCGCTTGTGGCCATCCTCTCGCTCGTCGGCGCGGCCATCGCGCTGGGTCTCGACAGCCGGGCAGCTTCGAACCTCCAGATCACGGCGGATGAATCGGCCCTGTCGGGCGCCACCGCGTTCATCAATACAGCCTCGCCGAAGGCGTCAGACCGGCTCGCCGCAGCCGAGCAGGCAGCCCAGGCCGCCGCCATGGCCAACGCCAATTTCTCGATCGTCAAGCTGGATGTCGGCGCGATCACCGAAGACGCCTACGGCCAGCGCACCGTCATCGATGTTTCGCTGAAATTCACGCCAGCGAACCCGGCGGCCCAGATGGCCGGCCGCAACGCCAATATCGGGATCGAGCGCAACGCGGCGGCCGCTGCGACGTGGGGCTTTCCGCTCTGTATCCTCGGCCTGAATGCCAATGATACCGGCCTTAGCACCACGGGCCTGTCCAACCTGACCGCCGAGAACTGTATCGTCTGGACCAATTCGCCTGACACGCGCTCGATGGAATTCAAGGGCGGCACGGCCAAGACCAAGTATTTCTGCTCCGCCGGCAACGCATTCATTGCGTCGGCGATTGTCGCTCCGAAGCCAGACGAAAACTGCGATCCGATTCCGGACCCGCTGGCGTCATGGCAGGCGCCTCTGCCCGGTAAAGCCGCACCGAACCCGTTTCCAGTCTCGAGCAAGAACAAGACGCCGAACGTAGCGGCGCTTTCGACTCAATTCCTGAAAGCGATCGGTGTACCGGCCGTGAAGTCTGTTGCGCAGCCGCTGGCTGCCGCACTGAAGAGTGGCCAGCCGCTCACCGATTCACAGTCCCAATTGGTCACGGCCAGTCTCAATACGTTGATGTTGACGGTTGGTGGACCGGTCTCGTCGACGGGCCTCGACAAGAAGGGCGTGTTCACCAAAGGCGCGGCCAAGGGCATGCACATCATGGAGGTCGCCCAGATCCTGGGGATCGCCGATAACCTGCCCGACAGCCTCTACTCCGCCGATGTCTATGCGTCGTCGCCAACGACAACTCTGTCGCCTGGCACCTATGCCGGCCTCGACATCGCGCAAGGCAATGTGCGTCTCAAACCAGGTGTCTACCACATCGTCGGCGCGCCGCTGATCGTTCGCCGAAAGGCAACGCTCACGGGCGAAGGCGTGACGATCGTGTTCCATGGCGACAAGGCCACCTTCTCGGTGCTGGATCAGGCCCGGGCCACGATCACTGCGCCCACTGCCGGAGAGACGGCCGGCTTCAGCATCGCCGAAAACCGTCATTCTGCACTCAAGAGCAAAACAGCCCAACGCTCGCGGCTGACCGGCTCGGGTGCCGTGTCGATGATCGGCACCATCTACGTGCCGCGTCAGAAGTTTGCGATCACCGGCAAAGGCGCGGCGGACCAGGCCTCTCCGCTGCTCCAGCTGGTCGCCGACAAGATTGAACTCGAGAACATGGGCGCGCTGAAAATCAAGTTCGACCCCAGCCGGACTGACGTTCCGATGACCATCGAACCTGAGCGGGCGGCCGTTCTCATCCGCTAGACTGCGTTCCATCAGGAACCCAAACGGCGCGGGCGCGTTCTGACCTCGGGTATCAGACTCGAAGGATCAGACAGATGAGATCACTACTCTTTATCGCCGCCTCAGGCGCAGTGCTGCTCGCCGGTTGCACGGCGACGGGCACAACGGAGCGCAACGCAGGCTATGGCGCCGCAGCAGGCGCCGTGGCGGGCGCTGTCATCGGCAACAATGTCGGTGATGGCGACGCGGGCAAGGGCGCCGTGATCGGCGCGGTTCTCGGCGGCGCCGCTGGCGCCACCAAAGGCTGCATTGAGTCGGAAGACTGCGATGCGCCAGGCATCAAGGACCAGGCCGACGAACGCGATACGGACGGCGACGGCAAGGTCGATGCCTATGACCGCTATCCGAACGACCGGTACCGCTACTAAGTCCTGATGGCGCCTCGCCTGCGCTGGCAGGCGGGCGAGGCGCCGCAGACGTGCCGGATTACTTGACTTCAGACACCACGATGAATTGCGGCGCTTCGGCAAAGCCCATGAATCCGCCCATGACGGTCTGGACGGTCGCGCCGCCCATGTCTTCGGCGACGAAGCCGTCGAGGTCCGGGATGGCGAAAGCTTCGATGTAAGCGATGCCGGGCTTGCCCTCGCCCATCAGGAGGCGCTCGGACCGGTAGGTGCGGAACTCCTGCACGCGGGCGAGCGAGCGCATGGAGGGCTGGTCGGTTGTGCGCACCCACTCCTCAAACGCTTCCGGGGTTACACCTTCCTTCAGCGTGTAGAGGATGAAGAGGTTCGGCGTTGAGGCCGTGCGCACTTCCTTGATGATTTCGACAGTTTTGACTTCCGTCGCGGCGGGGGCAGCCGGCAGCTCGGTTTCGCCTCCGATCGAAATGCAGCCCGAGAGGGCGAAGGCCGGGAGTGCGGCGAGGCAAGCAGTGACAAGACGGCGCATGATTGGAAACCTTGTGCTAGGCATTTTCAGGATGCCGGCACTCGCAACAGGATTCGCGGGCGCGATCCATGTCTTTACAAACATTGTAGTCCTTGCCCCCCCGCCCGACTCCCCGCTATAGGGCAGCCGTTTGCCCGCCCACCGAGGAGAGACCCCCATGCCGAAGCGCACCGACATCTCCTCGATCCTGATTATCGGCGCGGGCCCCATTATCATCGGGCAGGCCTGCGAGTTCGACTATTCGGGCGTGCAGGCCGTCAAGGCGCTGAAGGCCGAGGGCTACCGGGTGATCCTGGTGAACTCGAACCCCGCCACCATCATGACCGATCCGGACCTGGCGGATGCGACCTATATCGAGCCGATCCTGCCGGAGATCGTCGAGAAGATCATCGCCATCGAAAAGCCGGACGCGCTGCTGCCGACGATGGGCGGCCAGACGGCGCTGAACTGCGCGCTCGACCTGCACCATGCCGGAATCCTGGAGAAGTACGGTG
>JAIXVM010000037.1 GCA_027482995.1 Hyphomonadaceae bacterium
GAGCTGCAGGCCGACCCCAAGTCGATCCTGCTGGTCGACGACATGCACGAAAACATCCTCGCGGCACGCGGACGCGGCTGGCAGGCCTTCCACTTCACCGAAGGCTCGCACGCCGCCCTTGCCGAGGCACTGGGCGTCCAGCCCTGAGCCCGGTTCATGCGCGGCCCGCCGCGCCGATACGGAATCCCCTGAAAACAAAAAAAGAAGGGCGACCGTCTGGCCGCCCCTCACTACTCTACTCGGTACTCTACTGTTCGGGAGTATGGGCTCGAAACCCTAATGCTCCGTGAACGCGGTGACGCCCCTAGCTCTGCTTGGCGAGCAGGTTGCGAATTTCTTCCAGCAGCACTTCCTGGCGCGGCGGTGGTGGCGGCGGCGCTGCGGCTTCCGCCTTCTTCATCTTGTTCATCCCCTTGATCAGCATGAACATCACGAACGCGACAATCAGGAACGAGATCAGCGCCGAGATGAACCCGCCGAGGTCCGCCACAGCGGCTTCCTTGGCGACCGTGCCGTCAGCGTTCAGCACCGCTTCCTGTATTGTTACCTTCAGGTTCGCGAAATCGATCCCGCCCATGATCGGTGCCAGGATCGGCAGAAACAGGCCCTGGATAAACGCGGTGACGACCGTCGCAAACGCGCCGCCCATCACAAAGCCCACGGCCATGTCGATGAGGTTGCCCTTCATCGCGAACTCTTTGAATTCCTTTAACATATTTCCCCTTTTCCGCGCACGGTCAGCCCCTTGTAGCGCGCCTTCAGATTGCGGGGTTTGAGCTGAGGGTCAAGCGCGCATGCCATGAACACTGCGAAAGCTTGTGGGGCGGCTCAGCGCGCTTCGGGGTCGTCGCCGCCGTTCACGCGGGCGCGCAATTCCTTGCCGGCCTTGAAAAAGGGGACGGCCTTGGCCGGCACTTTCACCGGTTCTCCTGTCCGCGGATTGCGACCCCTGCGAGCGTCGCGTTTACGAACCGAGAAGGCACCGAAGCCGCGCAGTTCTACCCGGTCGCCGCGCTTCAGCGCTTCGCCGATTTCTTCGAGCACGACGTTGACCACCTTCTCTACGTCTTCATGACGCAGGTGAGGATGTTCTGCCGCGAGCTTGTCGATCAGTTGGGACTTCAGCATCCTGTTGATATTAAACGCATTTGCGGCGGAAGCGCTAGGCCCCCGCCGCAAACATTGCCTGAATTTTAGACAGGGCCCTTGCAGGCGCCTGCAGGCTTAGCCTTCGGACATCAGGGCTTCGGATTGGCCCTTCCAGTCGTCACGCTCCATCCGGCCCTGGAAGGCCAGCTCTTCCTCGAGGTTCGAGACCTGATCTTCGGAAAGCGCTGCGATCTGCCAGAAGTGGAAAATGCCGGCATCGTTGAGCTTCTTCTCGAAGGCCGGACCCACGCCTTTGATCTTCTTCAGATCATCTGCGCTGCCCTGCGGACCCGCGAGACGGCCACGTGCGTCGAGCGACTTGGCGTCGCCTTTGGCAGCCGGAGCCGCCTTGGCTTTGCCCTTGGAGCCCGACGAGGCAAGTGCCGCGCCGAGGATGTCGCCAAGCGAGGCGCCGGCATCTGCCGAGCCATACTGGGCCACGGCTTCGGCTTCTTCGGCGATCTCGAGCGCCTTGATCGACAGCGAGACACGGCGCGAGGCCTTGTCGAACGTCACGACTTTCGCATCGACCTTGTCGCCGACCGCAAAGCGCTCGGGGCGTTGGTCCGCCCGGTCGCGCGAGAGGTCAGAGCGGCGGATGAAGGTCTTCACCGGCGGCGTGCCGAATTCGACTTCCAGGCCACCCGAGGTCACTTCGACCACGGTGCAGGTCACGGTCGAGCCGCGCTTGATGCCGCCGCTTTCGCCGCTGCCGGCCGCTTCGATCGGGTCACCCGACAGTTGCTTGATGCCCAGCGAGATGCGCTCCTTGTCGACATCGACGTCGAGGACTTTCGCCTTGACGCGGTCGCCCTTGGTGAAGGCTTCGATGGCCTGGTCACCCGGCTTGTCCCACGAGATGTCGTTGATGTGCACCATGCCGTCGAGGTCGGGGCCAAGGCCCACGAACAGGCCGAACTCGGTGATCCCGCGCACTTCGCCTTCGATTTCGGAGCCGACCGGGTGTTCCTTGATGAAGGCGTTCCACGGATTGTCCATCGTCTGCTTGAGGCCGAGCGAGATGCGGCGCTTGTCGCTGTCCACATCCAGCACTTCCACTTCGACTTCCTGGGTCGTCGACAGCAGTTTGCCCGGGTGCACGTTCTTCTTGGTCCAGCTCATTTCGGAGACGTGGATCAGGCCTTCGACACCATCTTCGAGTTCCACGAACGCGCCGTAATCGGTGATGTTCGTGACGATGCCCTTGAGGCGGGCGCCCGACGGGTAGCGTGCCGAGATATTGTCCCACGGATCGGAGCCGAGCTGTTTCATGCCGAGCGAGATACGCTGGGTCTCGGGGTTGATCTTGATGATCTGGACTTCGACTTCCTGGCCGACTTCGACCACCTGCGAGGGGTGGTTGATGCGCTTGTAGGACATGTCGGTGACGTGCAGCAGGCCGTCGATGCCGCCGAGGTCAACGAACGCACCGTAATCGGTGATGTTCTTGACGACGCCTTTGCGGACATCGCCTTCCTTCATGTCGGAGACGATTTCGGCGCGCTGTTCGGCGCGGCTTTCTTCGAGGATCGCACGGCGCGAGACAACGATGTTGCCGCGCACGCGGTCGAGTTTCAGAACCGCGAACGGCTGAACTTCGCCCATCAGCGGGCCGACATCGCGCACGGGGCGGATATCAACCTGCGAACCGGGAAGGAAGGCGTTGACGCCGCCGAGGTCGACCGTAAAGCCGCCCTTGACGCGGCCGGAGATGGCGCCCTTGACGGGCTCGCCTTTGGCAAAGCTGCGCTCCAGCTTGACCCAGCGCTCTTCGCGGCGGGCTTTCTCGCGGCTGAGGACGGCCTCGCCGAGGGCGTTCTCGATGCGGTCGAGATAGACGTCCACGATGTCGCCGGGGGCGGGCTGTTTGTCCTCGAGGGAGAATTCCTTGATCGGGATACGGCCTTCGGTCTTCAGGCCGATGTCGACGACGATCGAGTCATTGTCGATGCGAAGGACGGTGGCCGCGATGACCTGGCCTTCCTTCATGGCGCCGGCGGCAGCCGAGCTTTCGAACATCGAGGCGAAGTCGGCGGGGGTAGGGTTCATTGACGTGTTCATTGGGTCTCCGGGGAAGGGCATGAATGGTTCAAAGGCAGGGCCTGCACCATTGCAGCCTGCGGACATCCGGCCCCTTGGGGTGGTCTTGTTCTGTTGCGGCGCCGCCTGTTTGGATTGAGCCAATCCGGCCCTCAGGCAGTCTTTCCACGGGCGAGGGCAGCCTCCACAGCCGCCACCGCCTTTTCCACAGCCGCGTCTATAGTGAGATCAGTGGTATCGATCAAGATGGCATCGCTGGCCATTTGCGCCGGGGCGTCGCTTCGTCCCTGGTCACGCGCATCGCGGGTTTTCAGCTGCTGGATCACCTCGTCGAGGGTAAAGGTCGCCCCCTGCGAGACGAGTTCCTTCCAGCGCCGCGCCCCGCGCTCGCGCACATCGGCGTCCACCCAAAGCTTCACGTCGGCGTCCGGTGCGATCACGGTGCCGATATCGCGCCCGTCCAGCAGCGCGCCGCCGGCCCGCGTGGCGAAGGCCCGCTGCAGCTCGAACAGGGCCTGGCGCACCGAGGGGATCGCCGCCACGACGCTCGCCGCCCGGCCCGCCTCGGCCGAGCGCAGCTCGTGCTCGATGAAGTCATTCAGGTCCAGCGTCCGGGCAAGGTCTGACAAAGGCCCCGCCGCATCCAGCGACACGCCGTGCTTCAGCGCCGACACCGCGACCGCCCGGTAGAGACGCCCAGTGTCCATGTGCGGCAATCCGAAATACCCCGCCAGCCGCGTGGCGATCGTTCCCTTGCCGGACGCCGTGGTGCCATCAATCGCAATGATCATGGGGGCGGGGAGTGCGGCAGGGGGAAAGGGGAGTCAAGCTGGCCGGTTCTCGCGCAAGCGGGGCAAGCGCGCCGGACCGGTCATACGGCCCGTTCGGCCGCCAAACGAAGCGCTTTCCAATCGCCGGTGATCGCGACGGTGATGCCGGGCGTCTGGATGTTGACGAACATCGTGCTGCCATCCGGCGAGAAACAGGCCCCTGCGAACTCCGATGGCTTGGACTGCGCGTTGCGCGCAATCTTGTAAACGAGCCCACCGGGTGTGACCGCGCGCACGAATTCCTCGCCGGAACCGTCTTCGCAAACAATGAGATCACCGATGGGAGAGGCGACAATATTGTCCGCATGATCAAAGTGCTGGTCGCCCGCGCTCTCGACGAAAAGCTCGATCGTGCCCGGCGATGCCGTTTCGGCGGCAGACCCTTCTTTCGGGCCTGGCGTGTAGCGCCAGATCTGCCCCATGCTGGCCGCGCCGCCCGAGGTGCAGGCAAAATAGATGACCGCTTTGCCGCCTTCGATGGCGAGCGCCATGCCCTCTCCGCGCGCAAAAATCGCAGCGCCTTTGGCCCGCCCGCGCGTCCTGAGGTCGTTGTCCGGGGACTGCACGCCATCAAGGTCGATCCACTGCACGCCGAAGCGACGGCCCATCTCGAAGGTTTGCGCGGGGTTGCCGCCCTTTTCGGCCGACCAGTTCCGGGTATCTGCGCTGGGCTGTTCGAGAATGGCCAAAGCCTGCAGGCGTCCGCCCTTGTGCAGTTCGCCGGGCGCGCTCGGCAGAAATCTATAGAGCAGGCTGTCACCGGTATCTTCCGTAAGGTACACGATGCCTGTCGCCGGATCGACAGCTGCCGCCTCATGCCGGAAGCGCCCCATATCGACAAGCGCCACAGGCTGAACGAGCCCGGTCGCGGCGGCCGGCACCTCAAAAATGAAACCATGATCCTTTCCGGCCGCTTCGCCCGCCTTCAGTTCTGTCTCTTCGCAGCTCAGCCATGACCCCCACGGAGTTGGGCCCCCTGCGCAATTCACGGCGGTACCCGCAAGCGACAGATGGCTGCGTTCGACCCGCTTCGTCCGTGTGTTCACGAGCAGCGTCGTCGTGCCGCCGGAATGCGGCCGGCCGGCGGGTGTCCGGTCATAGATCAGAGCCGGCTCAATCTGTCGGGCGCCCGCGCCAGCAGGCCCGAATGCCCCGATCCCGGCATCGTCATCGTCTGCGCCAAGTTCGTGATTTCGAACGATGAGGCAGCGGTCCGGCTCGCCTTCGACCGGAAAGGTGGCCATGCCATCATGCTTGCCGGGTTCGGCCAGGCCGTCCGACATCGTATCCCCGGTTTGCGAGACCACCCAATAGCGAAGGCCGGGCGCCAGATCGAGCAGGCCCTTCGGGTCGGGTATCAGCTCAAGCGCAGATGCTTTTGGACCCAGTCCGGCGGGACTCGCGGTTGCGCAGCCTGAAAGAAACTTCAGCGCTGGCGCTGCCAGCGCTATGGTTGCGGCAGAGCGGATAAGCGCGCGGCGAGAATAGTGCATCTGGGGCTCCAGTCGGCGTTTCGAGGCTCCTCTGGATAACATTCAGGCCAGCCGGAAAGTGTGAAATCTGTGTGTCGCCGTGCCCTTACATGTCGGCGTCAACGCGGCGCCATGCGGATCCCGCCATCGAGCCGGATGCACTGGCCGTTGAAGTAGCTGTTCGTGGCCAGCTGCAGCGCGAGCGAGGCATATTCCTCCGGCTTGCCGAGGCGTTTGGGGAAGGGCACCGAGGCCGCCAGCGAGTTCAGCACCTTGTCCGAGGCGCGCAGCATCAGGGGCGTTGCGAAGATGCCCGGCATGATCGAGTTCACCCGGATGCCAAGGTCCATCAGGTCGCGCGCCATAGGCAGCACGAGGCCGTTGACGCCCGCCTTGCATGATCCGTACACGACCTGTCCGATCTGGCCGTCCTGCGCCGCAACCGACGCCGTCAGCGTGATCGAGCCGCGCTCGCCATCTTCCAGCTCCGGAAGGTAAGCCATGCCCTCGGCGGAGAGGGAGGCGATCCGGTAGGAAGCGACCAGCACGCCCTCGGCGCCAAATGCATAGTCCGCCGTGGGCAGGCGCTTGTACTTCGCGTTTTCCTTGTCCCAGCTCAGCGTCTTGCCGCCCTTCGCCGCCATCGCGCAATGCACGGTGATGCGTTCCTGGCCGTTGGCGGCGCGCGCCTTCTCGAAGCCCGCCACGCAGCTCTCTTCGCTCATGATGTTGACGTTGCAGAAGATGCCGCCGATTTCCTTGGCGGTCGCTTCGCCGGCTTCGGCATTGATGTCGAAGATCGCAACCTTCGCGCCGGCCTTGGCCAATGCCCGCGCGGTGGCCTGTCCGAGGCCCGAGGCGCCGCCGGTCACAACGGCAGCGGTGTCTTTGGTGATCTGCATGGTGTCTCTCCCTTGATGTTTTGTCTGTCAGCGGATGATGTTAGGCGGGCTCGGCCACGAAGCCCTTCCAGGTCTTCATGTAACTCAGGAACGCGGTGCCAAGGCCCTCGGCCTTGAGGTGATCCTCCGGCACGGGCAGGGCGATGGGCTGGAACGCCGCATTCGCCGCAACCTTTTTCGGGAAATCATGGTGCAGGATCGCACCGCGCCCGATCACCACGAAGTCGAGCCCTGCGTCCATGGCCTTCTGGCAATCGGCGCCGGTCAGGATCTTGCCCGCCGCGCCCAGCTTTCCCTTGCCGCGCGGCAACGCCCCGAAAAGCTCCACCAGCGTTTTGCTGCCGGCGGCAGACTCCACCGGCGCCTTGAAACAATCCCACAACGACATGTCGAGATAGTCGATCCGGTCATCCTTCAGCAGCGCGCCGGCGAGCCCGACGATCTCGCCAAGGTCCATGCCGAACCGCTCGGGTGACAGGCGCACGCCGAGAGAAAAGTCAGGCCCACATTCGGCGCGCACGCCCTCGATGCATTCATAGAGGAAGCGCGCCCGGTTCTCGAAGCTGCCGCCATACTTGTCCGTACGCTGATTGACCTCGCCAGACAGGAACTGGCAGATCAGGTAGCCATGCGCGCCGTGCAGTTCCACGCCGTGGAAGCCCGCCTTCTCCGCGCGAACCGCCGCCGCGATGAACGCATCCCGCGAGGCCTGGACCTCGTGCAGGCTCATCGCCCGCGCGCCGAACTCCGCATTGTCCGACGGGCAGTGCGGCGCTTCGCCGATCAGCTCCTTCGGGCTGCGCATCCCGGCATGGTGCAGCTGCACTACGGAATGGGTCCCTTCGGCGTTCAGCGCCGAGGCCAGCCGCGACAGGCCGGCAAGATGTTTGTCGTCAAAGATGCCGAGCTGGCCCGGGAATCCCTGGCCGGCCGCCTGAACATGCGCCGCGCAGGTCATGGTCAGGCCGAAACCGCCCTGCGCCCGGTAGGTCAGCCAGCGGAATTCGTCATCGCTCAGCGTGCCGTCGGCATGGCTTTGCAGATTGGTCAGCGGCGCCAGCATGAAGCGGTTCTTCATGGCGGGTCCGCGCGAAAAGGTCAGGGGGGCGTTGAGGTCTGTCATGCGGCCATCAAGCGCGCCTGCGTGCCGTGCGTCAATTTCTGCCGCCGGGTCAGCCTCCATGGGCCGCCCCCCGCGCGCCGCATTAAAGGGTCATCAAGGTTTGAACACCGAAAATAAACCAAACCCTGTTTAGAAATGGCACAAGTATCCAGTATTCTGTCCCTGAGAGGCGGAAGCTGGCGCAGATGAGATTCGAGGGACCTGTCCATGCAAGCTGCTGTATCGATCGAGGAAAGCGACGCCACGCCGCCCGCGTTCGATCCGCGCGACAAACAGGACATCTACCGCGTCGCCGCGGAGACGATGAACCTCATCCACCGGCACGACGCCTTGCCGGACCCGGTCGCCTATGCCGTCTGGTTTGCCTATGCGGCCAATACGAACACCGGACTGGTGGAAGCCGTCTCGCGAAAGCTGACCAAGGGCCAAAACCTCAGCCAGTTCGAGCTCAACGACATCTATTCCCAGTTTCTCGAAGACAATTCCACGTCGGAGAAGAGCCAGCAGCTCGGGCTTGAATTCGAAGGCAGCATGTCGGTTGTCTCCGGCCTTATACTCGAAAGCCTGAAGAACAACGACTCCTTCCGCGCCACCCTCGAGGCCGTCGGAGAGCGCATCCCGAACGCCGCTTCAAGCCAGGAAATCGACGATATCGTCACCCGTCTGGTGACGGAAAACCAGAAAATGTCCGCAACGATGCGGGAACTCGACAAGGGGCTCAGCGAAAGCCAGGCCCAGATCAAGAAGCTCAATTCGGAGCTCGAAGAGCTTCAGAAGCTCAGCCTGCGTGATCCGCTCACGGAAGTCGCCAACCGCCGCGCCTTCGATGCCTTCATGGCCAAGCTGGTCGAGCAGGCCGAGACGTCGAAACAGACCTTCTGTCTCGCCATGACTGACATCGACCATTTCAAGCGCGTCAATGACACGCTGGGCCACCAGGTCGGCGATGTGGTGCTCAAGGGCTTTTCCACGGTCCTGCGGCGCAACACCAAGGGCCAGGACATGATCGCCCGTTGCGGCGGCGAAGAGTTCGCTATCGTCCTGCCGGATACCGGCATCGTCGCGGCGCACAATCTCATGGTCCGGATTGCCCAGAGTGTGCGTGATACACGCCTCGTCTCGAACGAAGACCATGACAAGATAGGCCGCGTCACCGCCTCGTTCGGCGTCTGCGAATTCAAGCCGGGCACGACGGCCGACGACCTGTTCGAACGCGCTGACATGCGTCTCTACAGCGCCAAGCGCGCCGGCCGCGACTGTGTCCGCTCCGACCTGACCCCCTGATTTACGCCCGCGCTGCTCGGGTCTAGTCTTTCTCCGCATATGCACCGGGAGAACAGGGTCATGACCAACGCCGACATCGCCAGACAACTCTTTGCCGCCCTCGCCGGTCAGGACGAGGCCGCCGTTCGCGCCGTTTGCTCTCCCGATCTCGAGGTGCGCCAGAATAACGGCCCGCCGATGAGCCTCGACTCACTGCTCAAGTTCAACCGCATGGTCGGCAAGGCCGTCACCGGTTTTCGCTACGAGGATGCCGTCCGCTCGGCCACCGACACCGGCTTCGTCGAGGAACACGCCGTGCGCGGCACGCTGCCGGATGGCAAGCCGCTGGAGCTCGCCGTCTGCGTCGTCGCAGACGTGAAGGATGGCAAGGTCACGTTCGTCCGCGAATATGTCGACTCGGCCGCCTCTGCCGGGCTGGTTGCAGCGCTGCGCTAAGGGCAAGCCTTCAAACCGTGCCCGTCACGGCAGGAAGTATTCCATCATCAACGCGTCATAGGTCACGCCGTCCAGCCGGCGATAATCCCTGACCACACCGATGTCCGTGAAGCCCACCCGCCGGTACAGCGCGATCGCCGCTGTATTGCTCGTGAACACGGTCAGTTCGACCTTCGTCAGGCCGCAGCGCGGCGCATGGGCGAGGCAGGCGTCCAGCAAGCGCCGCCCGGTCCCGGCGCCGCGATGGCTCGCGAGAATACCCATGCCGAGCACGCCGCGATGCACGCTCTCGGGCACGGCCACGGGCGTGATGTCGGCCCAACCTACGAGGTCATCCCCGTCCATCGCTGCATACATCGGCCAGTCATTCTCGATCAGCCGGAGCGGAAAGGCGTGCTCCGGATCGAAAGGCGGCAGTGTCACGAGGCCAAGATAAATCCGCTCAGCCGCGACCGCTTCGACCGCCGCCCTGTGCGCCGCCACCTGATCTTTCCGCAGATAGACAATGTCGATCATGCGTCACCCTTCTCCAAACTCGGTGTCCGCAAGGCGCACGCTGATCGCGATGTGGTGCCCGGGTCGCCTCTCGATGTGACAAATGTCAACGCCGGTTCGCGGAAAGCAAGACTGTCCGCACGCGGTTCTTCAGGACGAAGCCGTCCGCATTTCTCCCGAGATCGGGCTTCAATCTGTCGTGGCGACTGCAGGATTGCGCCACGCGCGTTTCGCACGGCGATACGGTTTCACCTCGAACACGTGTGGCGAGTGCCGCTAAAGTTCTCCCGCAACTGACCATCTCACGTGTGCCGGATTTTCTTGGATTTTTAGACGATCCCAAATCTTTCCCATCGCATATAAAATACACTATAAGTAGAAAATACGGGGATCGCTCGAGTTTCCAATTTAAATCTAAACGATTAATCGTTCTGACGTAGGCAACACGCCCTTTTCGCTCTCCGGCTCAGCCGGGCGGTGAGGCTCTGAACGCGCGCCAGCGCCGGCAAAAGCCCCAATCTGTTGCATATGAAACACGTGGCGCCGATGGCGAAGTGAGCCGTTTAGGCGTGGCGCCGCCGGCATTTCTGGCAATCCAGAATATCCCTTACTTTAGAAAATAACTTATAAGTAGAGTCCTCTGCATGCGGAGTTACAACTTTAGAAGGTTTGGTAACGCTTTCGCAACGACGCGCCTCCTATGGTTAACGCGGGATCAAATGGGGGACGACATGAAGCGAACTGACATTGCAGCACAGGCGCGGCGCGGTTTTGGCTTGTTCCTGGCCATAGCCCTGACCGGCGCGGTCGTAAGCCTTTGCGCCACTCTTTATCTGGCGCACGCGGGACAGAAACTGGGCCGCGATCTGGCGCCCCTGTCGCGGGCGACGCTGCAAGTCCGCCAGAATGTCGCTGAAGCCCACCTTCAGATCGAACATATCATGAGCCATGAAGAGGGCGTCACACCGGCTGATGTCACGGCGCTCTTCGATCACACCGACCAGCTTCTGACGGCGATTGTCGAGGGCGGAAAGGTCGACGGCACGGTCTACCGGAAAGCCGGGTCCAAAGTCGTCCGTACCGAAATCACGGCGGCCCGCGAACAACTCGCTGTGCTGCGTCGTCAGGCCGATACGCGGATGGGCACGCTCTCGCTGGACCAGGCTGCAGGCTCAGGCGCGGACGAAGCTTTCGACACGCTGTTTGACGGCATCACGAACAAACTTCAGGCCCTGGCCGGGCGGTCCGCGATGGCCGGCTCGGCGTCTGCGCAGCGCCTCGTCGGGGAGGCGCTGTTCCAGACCACCCTCGGGCACCTGGTCGTTGAGGAATCGCTGGGCGGCGACGCGGGCGAGGATTTCGATGCCGCCCTCGGCTCCTTCGCGCTGGCTGCCGAAAAGGTGATGCAAGCCCGGCGGCTGACCGGTCTCTCCGAGCTTGGCGCCATCGCCGCCGACCTCGAGGAATTCTCCGCCGTCGCGGCTGAGCGGCGCGATACCGCGAAATACGTCAGCGAGCAGCGCGCCAGCGCGGATGAACGCTTCGCGATCGCCTACGCAGAATTCGAAGCGCTCGCTGGCCGGGCTGAAGCCAGCCTGAACAAGCAGATCGCGGGCGGGCAGGCGGGTCTGATGTGGGCGCGTGGCATCGCGATCACGGCCGTGCTGGCGGTGTCGGTGGGGCTGGTGCTGATGATGATGGCTGGCTACCGGCTTATCGAGGCACGCCTGGTACGCCGGCTCCAGGACGTCACGTCGGGAATGACCGCCCTCGGGGCTGGAAACCTCGATGCCCCGATCCCGCATTGGCATGCTGATGACGAGTTGGGCGACCTGCGCGACGCGCTGGTCAGCTTCCGCACCGCGCAGGTGGAGCGCCGGTCGCTCGAGGCCGAGGCGCTCGCCGCATCCGAACGCGAGGCCGCCATGCGGACCGCCGAGGCTGAACGTGCCCGCGCCGAATTTGCCGAGAAAGCCCAGCGCGCCGAAATGGAGCAGCAAAAGGCCGAAGCCGAACGGCGCGAAGCTGAAGTCCGGCGCCAGGCGGAAGGCCGCGCCGCGGCAGAAATCGCTCAGGTCGTCGAAGCCTGCGCGAGGGGCGACTTCTCGCGCGGTCTGCGCACCGACGACAAGGAAGGCATCTTCGCCGAACTCTGCGACGGGATGAACCGGATCGGCATCGCGGCGAATGAAGGTCTCGGCGCCGTGCGCACCGGCCTCGCACATCTCGCGCAAGGCGACCTGACCTACCGGATGCCCGTGCACTTTCACGGCGTGTTTGCCGAGATCGCCGCGAGCGTCAACGCCACTGCGGAAAGCCTCGGCCAGACATTGAGCGATATCTCCCAGTCGTCCGCTTCGGTCGACACCTCCTCGCGCGAAATTGCGAGCGCGGCGGATGATCTGGCGCGGCGGACCGAACGCAACGCCTCGATGCTGGAAAAGACCGCAACGGCGCTCGAAGAGATGTCGGCCTCTGTGCGCTCCGCCGCCGGGTCGGCGCAAACCGCCCACGCGGCCGTTGAAACCATCTCTGCCCGCGCCACCGCCGGTCATGCTGTCGTCACCCGCGCCGTCACGGCGATGGACGAAATCCGCGCCTCGTCGGACGCCATCGGCCGGATCCTTCAGGTGATCGACGAAATTGCGTTCCAGACGAACCTTCTGGCGCTCAATGCAGGCGTCGAAGCGGCGCGGGCCGGCGATGCCGGACGCGGCTTTGCCGTGGTCGCCTCCGAGGTCCGGGCATTGGCCAGCCGGTCGTCCGAAGCCGCGCGCGAGATCGCGACGTTGATTGAAACCTCGGGCACCACGGTCAGCCGCGGCGTCGACTTGGTGCGCTCCTCCGGCGCCGCCCTGCAGGAGATCGTTTCGGGTGTCGCCGACGTGACGGCGAAAATCCGCGAGATCGTCACCGCGTCCAATGAAACGGCCACGGGGATCGGCGAGATATCCAGTGCCACCAGCGAACTTGACCGCGCCACCCAGCAGAACGCCGCCATTTTCGAGGAAACCAACGCCGCCGTGCAATCCTTGCAGGCTGAGGCAGAGGCGCTGGCAGGAACCGTTGCGGCCTTCCGCCTGAAAACAAGTGACGCCAGCGGCGCCGCATCCGCCCCCCGTTCGCGCCGCGTGGCCTGATTGCCCGACCAGCGACACGCTCGATAACTCTATGAGGAGGTGACCCATGTTCCCGCAATGTGCCTTGTATTCTTCCGCCCTCTTGATGGTCGCCATGCCCTTGGCGGCAGAGGCCGGCGAGACGGAACTCATCGTCGATGTGGCTGCCGCATCGGCGCTCCACGACCGCGGCGAACAAATCGCCCGCGAAGCTTTGCTCGCCGGTGCCGGCATCGAAGTCGAAGTTCAGGATGCGACGGTCTACGGCTCCGTCTATCGCCTGCTGCCGGCCGGCGGACAGCAGGAGGCTTTCGACGACGAAGCGGGCTACACGCTTGGCACGGCCTGGGGCAAGGAAGCGTACAGTGCGGATATTTCCGCCACCCTTCTGACCTATCCGGGTGAAGAGGCGGAATCGAGTCTCGAGCTGGTGGGGGCCTTTAACCTCCACACGATCTTCGCGCCCACGCTGATCGGCTTCTATGATGCGGACCTCAGCGATTGGGGCCTCGAGCTGGCCGGCGGGCCCGAATGGGAAGCGGGCGCATGGACGATCTACGCTCTCGGCCGCGCGGGCTTCGTCCAGCCCGGCGACGACTCCGCACACAGATCGTATGCAGGTGTCGAATGGGGCGCTGTGCGCCCGGTGTCGGACTCCGTGGAGTTCAGCCTCTTTGCGCGGTCCGATATCGCCGATGAGGAGTCCTTCGTGGACCGTCTGCAGGGCGGCGAGATCACCTCGCTCCGCAATTCAGGCGTGGCTGCCGGCATAAACCTGGCGATCAGCCACTAGCCCCCAGGGGCCTCCGACCGATCAGATTGAACCGGGCCTGGCCGACGGACGTCTTTATCCCTCGCCAATCTCCGCGCCCAGCGCCGCCATGTGCCCCAGGAATTCCGGATAGCTCGTGTCGATCATCGACACGTCGTCCACGCTCACGGGTGTCTGCGCCGCCGTGCCCATCACCAGCGCGCTCATCGCGATGCGGTGGTCGTGGCGTGTCTCGACGAGGCCGCCGCCCGGCACGGGTCCGCCGCAGCCTTGCACAGTAAAGCCGTCCTCGGTCTCTTCCACGCCCACACCATTGACGCGCAGCATCGCGACGATCGCCTTGATGCGGTCGCTCTCCTTGACGCGCAGCTCGTCTGCCCCGGTCACCCGCGTCTCGCCGGCCGCAAACGCCGCCAGCACCGCGAGGATCGGGAACTCGTCGATCATCGAGGCGACCAGCCGCTCCGGCACGGCAATGCCCTTGAGGCCCGCATACCCCGCATGAAGGTCGATCAGCCGCTCGCCCGCCGCCTCGCCGCGCTCCTCGGCGCCGAGGGAGGCGCCCATCAGGTTCGCCGCATCATAGAAGCCGGACCGCGTCGGGTTCGACATGACGCCTTCGACCATCACATCCCCTTGCGGCGAGAGAATCCCCGCCGCGATGAGGAACGCCGCCGAAGACGGGTCGCCCGGAATCGCGGCGTCGAGCGCAAACAGCGGCTGCTTGCCCTTGATGGAAATCTCGGTTTCGCCGCTGCCCGGCCGGGTCGAAAAGCCGAGCTTCGCGCCGAAGCCCTGCAGCATCCGCTCGGTATGGTCCCGCGTCGCCTTCGCCTCGAGCACGGTGGTCGTGCCCACCGCGTTGAGGCCCGCCAGCAGGATCGCCGACTTCACCTGCGCGCTCGCTTGCGGCGGCTTGTAATAGATTTCCTGCAGCGCGCTCGATCCGGTCAGCGAGAAGGGCAGGCGGCCGTCCGGGCCCGCCGTATCCCGCATGCCCATCTGCCGCAGCGGGTTCAGCACCCGGTTCATCGGCCGGGATGAGAGCGAGGCATCCCCGATCAGCTCCGCCGTCAGGTCAAACCCCGCCATCACGCCCATCATCAGGCGCGAACCCGTGCCCGAATTGCCGAAATCCAGCTCGCCCGCCGGCGAGGTCAGGCCCCGCGCGCCAACGCCCGTGACTTCCCACGCGCCCGGCCTGGTATTGGTGACCTCCGCCCCCAGCGCAGACATCGCCCGGCCGGTGCGGATCACGTCATCGCCTTCGAGCAGGCCGGTGAACCGGCTCGTGCCGGAGGCCAGGCCGCCGAAGATCAGCGCGCGGTGGCTGCAGGATTTGTCCCCCGG
This sequence comes from Hyphomonadaceae bacterium, assembly GCA_027482995.1. Lineage (GTDB taxonomy): Bacteria > Pseudomonadota > Alphaproteobacteria > Caulobacterales > Hyphomonadaceae > Hyphomonas. The sequence goes on from JAIXVM010000037.1 coordinate 14,972, forward strand.
CGCGCGGACGGATCCGGCGATGCGGCGAACGGGTCGGCTGGTCCAGACCATGGGGGAAGGCCCTGTATTGAATGGGTTGCTGTCGTCATTCGGGCTTTGACAGCGCCGGGCGTTCATGGCAAGCGCGCCAGCTTCCTACCGGTCTTTCCCCCCAAACCAAGAGGAGCGCGCCCAAGTGTCCAAGGACAAGCTCGGAACCAAGCAGGTCTGTCCGTCCTGCGAGTCGCGATTCTACGACCTTCACAAACGCCCCGCCGTCTGCCCGAAATGCGGCTCGGAGTTCGATCCTGAAGACGAAGTCATCCGCACGACCATCACGAAAGTGAAGGCCAAGGCCGCCCGCGCCGCCGTCAAGGCGGTCGAGGATGATGATGACGACGCCGAGGAAGAGGACGACGCCATCATCCGGGATGATGAAGAAGACGCCGCCGAAGCCGAGGAAGAGGCCGAGGAAGACGAAGAAGAAACCAAGGAACTCGTGGGCGAAGACGATGACGTGATCATCGAAGGCGCCGACGAGGAAGAAGAAGAGCCGGCCGCCGGCAAGGTTCCGCGCGGTGTCTCCGATGACAGCGCCGAAGCCGACGAAGACGGCCTGATCATTGCCGATGACGATGACGAAGAATTCGAAATCGACGAAGACGACGACGCCGATGACGACCTCGAAATCGGCGGCGACGATGATGATGACGAGCGGTGAGAAATAAGGCTTGAAAGCGCGGGGGGCACAGACTATCCCTCCCGCTTCCCGGTCAGGGGCCATAGCTCAGTTGGGAGAGCGCTTGCATGGCATGCAAGAGGTCGTCGGTTCGATTCCGTCTGGCTCCACCAGGACCGCTTAAAGATCCGGTTTTCGGGCAAACCCGTCAAAAATTGAGCATTTAGCCGCGCTACACAGCCCTGTGAGGCGCCGCCGCTGTGTTGCCGCAGACCGGCGCTTGAACCGGACACAATCGGAGCCCACCTTCTTTCTCGTGGGAGGCAGCCAAAGGGTCTGCCCTCCCAGCGATCCCCTGACGGGGCGCGGAAAGGAGTGGACCTATGACGACCGGCCTGAAATCGAATCCCCTTGAGGGCAATTCCTTCGTCTACATCCGCCATCTGGACGACGGAGAAATCCGCCGCCTCCTGCCACCGGATGCACTCGACGAGGTCGCCGATCCGGATGACCTGTTCGTCGTCGCCTCGGCCGACGGCCAGCGCCTTGCCATCGTTGAAGGCCGCGCCGCCGCCTTTGCCGCCGCCCTGGCGCATGACCTGAACCCGCTCAGCGTTCACTAAGGTCCTTATTGCTTTTCCCCGGATTGCCGTTGACACTTGGCGCAACGGATCCGGGGAAATGTCCATGAAACTTACGCGCGCCGCTTTCGCTCTCCCATTGGCCATCATCCTCGCCGCCTGCGGCCAGGAAGCGGTCACGCCGGCGCCCGATGCGGCCGGGCTTCCCGCGCCGCTTTCCGCCGAAGGTGATTTCGGCGCCACGCTTCAGGCGGCGCTGATCTCCGCCAAGCCGGGCGACACGATCCTGATGCCGGAAGGCACCTTCTCGCTGATCGATCCGCTCTCGCTGGATGTGGACGGCGTCACCCTGCGCGGCGCAAGCCAGGGCGGCACCGTGCTTGACTTCGCCCAGCAGGCCGGGGCAGGCGAGGGGCTGCTCGTCACCTCCGATGATGTCACCCTGCAGGACTTCACCGTCCGCGACACCAAGGGCGACGGCATCAAGTCGAAGGGCGCCGACCGCATCACCTACAAATACCTCACAGTCGAGTGGAGCGGCGAGCCGGACGAAACCAACGGCGCCTACGGCATCTACCCGGTCGAATCGACCGACGTGTTGGTCGAGCATGTCACCGTGCGCGGCGCGTCCGACGCCGGCATTTATGTCGGCCAGTCGAAGAACATCATCGTTCGCAACTCGGTCGTCGAATACAATGTCGCCGGCATCGAGATCGAGAACTCGACCGGCGCGGACGTGTACGGAAATATTGCCCGCAACAATACCGGCGGCATCCTCGTGTTCGACCTGCCGGCCCTGCCGGTCTCGGGCGGCAATTCCACCCGCATCTATTCCAACCAGATCGTCGCCAACAACACGCGCAACTTTGCGCCGCCGGGAAACATCGTCGCCGGCGTGCCCTCCGGTACCGGCGTCATCATCATGGCGAACCGCAACGTGCATGTGTTCGAGAACACGTTCGACAACAATCGCTCCGCACACGTCCTGATCACGGCCTATTCCGAGCCCTTCACCGATCCGGCCTATAACCCGTTGCCGCGCGATATTGTTGTGCGTGACAACACCTATTCCGGTGGCGGCGATGATCCGCAGGGCACGCTCGCACCGCTCGCCGCAGCGCTCGGCGGACAGCTCCCGCCGATCGTCTGGGACGGCGTCGCCACCTGGACCGGCGCCACCGAGCCGCAAGCGGTCAACCTCACGATTGCTGAGGCGCCGGAGGTCGGCTTCCTGAATCTTGGCGTGCCGGCCTATCCGCTCGATCCCGCCGCCATCGCACCTTCGCCGGATCGCCCGGTTGGCACACCGCCGGCAGAGCCCGCCGCAATCGTGCTGGCCCACGTCAAGGACTAGGCCTTGCGTCTCGCCGCGCTCCTGCTGGCCGCATTCCTCGCCGGTTGCGGCGCACGCTCCGCGTCGGGGCCGGACTTGGACGTGATCCTCGCCGAGGCGCCCGCCGAAACACTCTCCGCCTACGGACTGTTCGCCGACATCGCGGCCGCAAACCCCGCCAGCGGTGTTGTGCCGTATGAGCTGGCCACCCCTCTGTTCTCGGATCATGCCGAAAAGCACCGCCTCGTTTTCGTGCCGGGGGGCAAATCGGCGGCTTATCTCAAGGATGATGTGTTCGCCTTTCCGGTCGGCACCGTCCTCGTCAAGACATTCGCCTTCGCGCCAGACATGCGCACGCCCGAGGCCGGTGCCTACAGGGTCGAGACGCGCCTCCTGATCCACAAGGAAACGGGTTGGGCCGCCTATCCCTATCTCTGGAACGAGGCTGGCACCGAGGCCACGTATTCGCCCGTCGGCGGGCGCCGCACGATCGAGACGATCAGCCCCGCCGGTGATCCGCTCACGATCAGATACGCCATCCCGAACCAGAACCAGTGCAAGACCTGCCACCAGGCCGGCTCCGCGCTCTCGCCCATCGGCCCGAAGGCGCGCAACCTCAATCATGAGGGCCAGCTCGAAGACTGGGCGGCGCGCGGCATCCTGACGGGCCTGCCCGCGGGGCTCGCGCCTGCGCCCGCAATGTACGATGTCTCGTTGCCGGTTGAGGTGCGCGCCCGCGCCTGGCTCGATATCAACTGCGCGCATTGCCACAAGCCGGATGGCTCGGCCTCCAATTCCGGCCTCTGGCTGTCGGCGACGGAGACCGATCCGGTAAAGCTCGGCATCGGCAAACATCCCGTGGCGGCTGGGCGCGGCGCCGGCGCGCTGATGCAGGTGGTCGTCCCCGGCAAGCCGGACGACTCGATCCTTGCCTTCCGCATGGCCTCGGTTGAGCCCGGCGTCGCGATGCCCGAGCTTGGCCGAACTGTTCCGGACCCGGACGGTCTCGCCCTCGTGCGCAGTTGGATCGCCGAAATGGACGCGCCATAGAAACGGTTTGCCGCAGTCACCGTGTGATCTAGCTGCAATACCGAACACAGCCCGTCCGGCCCGGAGATGAAACAAATGAAACGCCTCAGCTTGCTCGCCGCCTTCCTGCTCGCCGCCTGCGCCACACCGGCGGCCCCGCCTGCGCCCGCTGCTGAAATCGCCGCGCCCGCGATTGCGCCGGCCGACCTCAACGGCACCTGGGACGTCACCATGTTCTGGTCGCCGACCGAGCCGCCGAGTTCCACCGTCATGGTTCTCAACGTCGCCGAAGACGGTAAGCTGACCGGCTCGTTCTACGAGTCCGAATTCCTCGAAGCCGAGTATTCCATGCGCGGCGACACGCTCGCTTTCGGCAGCGTCACGACCGATGGCACAGCGCCCTACAGCCATTCCGGCCGTCTCGTGAACGGGAAGATCGAGGGCCAGACCTTGTCTCAGGGCCGCGACTTCCTCATGATCTGGGTTGCCACGCGCCGGGAGGAAGCCGCCCCCGCTGCCGGCTGACCGGAGCTTCGCATGACCCCTCGTATCCTCGTGGACGCCGATGCCTGCCCGGTGAAGGACGAGATCTACAAGGTCGCCCTCCGGCACGGCGTCGAGGCAGTGATCGTCGCCAATTCCTATATCCGCATTCCGGAGCATGCGCTGTTCTCGCGCCGGATCGTCAGCGACGGATTCGATGCCGCCGATCACTGGATCGCCGCCGAGGCAACGCCCGCCTGCGTCGTGATTACCGCCGATATTCCGCTCGCGGATCGCTGCCTGAAGGCCGGTGCGAAGGTTCTCGGTCCGAACGGCAAGCCGTTCACCCCCGATTCGATCGGCGGCGCGCTCGCCACACGGGCCATCAAGGCGGATCTGCGCGTCGGCGTCGCCGGAATCGGTGCCAGCGGCCCGCCGCCTTTCTCGAAGGCGGACCGGTCGCGCTTCCTCTCCGCCCTCGATACGGCGCTCGTCGCCGTCAAGAAGGCGGCCGGATAGGGCATCCTCACTTGCCCTTAACGGGGGCCGTGCTAAGGGCCGCAGATGAGTCAGATCACGCTTCACAAAGGGGATCTCCCCAAGGGCCTCAGCTTCGGACCGGTCGTTGCCGTCGATACCGAAGCGATGGGCCTCAATCCGAACCGGGATGTCCTGACGCTCGTGCAGCTTTCCTCCGGCGACGGCACCGCGCATCTCGTCCAGCTGACGCGGGATTTCGACTGCCCGAACCTCAAGGCGCTGATGACCGATCCGAAGGTCGTGAAGCTGTTCCACTTCGCGCGCTTTGATATCGCCATGATGCGCAAGTGGATGGGAATCACCGTCTCGCCCGTCTGGTGCACCAAGATCGCCTCGCGCCTCGCCCGTACCTATACGGACCGGCACGGCCTCAAGGATGTCGCCCGCGAGATCGCCGGCATCGACATGTCGAAGGCCCAGCAGAGCTCCGATTGGGGCGCGGCCACGCTGACCGATGCCCAGATCCAGTATGCCGCCTCCGATGTGCTCTACCTGCATCAGATCAAGGCCGGACTTGAGGCGATGCTCGCGCGCGAAGGCCGCACGGCGCTCGCCGAGGCCTGTTTCGGCTTCCTGCCCGTCCGGGCCGAACTCGACCTTGCCGGATGGGGCGAGGAAGACATTTTTTCCCATAGCTGACCCTGTGCGCGCCGCGCTTTCACTTGGCGCCTATCGCGGCTAAGCTTCCGGCCTGAACGCATCGCAGGATCAGGCCAACCCGGACATGGACGCCAGCCTTCATCAGGACCCCGCAACCCTCTGGGCCCCCCGGCGCCAGATGACCCTGGCGCAGGCGCGCCACCGGTCGGAGCGTGTCGTTCAGCTGCGCTACGCATTTGTCGGCGCCGCCGCGATTTCGATCGGCCTGTTTCTCGGTTTCGTGTTCCGCAGCGCGCTGAGCCAGGACGCCCAGCCGCGCGCGGTCGAGGATGCCGAGGCGGTGACGATGATCAACCCGCGCTTCACGGGCCGGGACTCGGCCGGCGAAGTCTTCACGATCACGGCCGACGCCGCCCAGCGCCGCCGCGCCGAAAACGGGGTGGTGGATCTCGTCAACCCGATCATGCGGGACGCGAAAGGCGCCGAGCTCAAGGCACCCACCGGTTATTACGACCGTGACAAGGGCGTGCTCGAACTCTACGAAGCCGTGAACATAACCGACAGCGGCGGCTATTCCTTCATTAGCCGCGGCGCCCGGCTGGTTCTCGGCGAGGACCGGGTGGAAGGTTTGTCACCTCTGGAAGGCAAGGGCCCCCTTGGCGATATCCGGGCAGACTCGTATGAAATCCTCGATGGCGGCAACCGCGTGGTCTTTGAAGGCAACGTGCGCACCGTGATCTATCCCGAACCGGCCGAAGAGCCCGCAACAGTCGAAAGTGAGCAAGATGGCACTCCGTAAAGCCGCTGGCGCCGCCCTTTGCCTTGGCGTTCTGGGCGCCGCCCTGATGGCCGCCCCGGCCTCCGCGCAGATCTCCTCGGAAGGTGGCCCGATCTATATCAACTCGGCCCGTACCGAGAGCCTTGAGGCCGAGCGCAAGGTCCTGCTGGTCGGCAATGTCGATATCCAGCAAGGCACGGCCCGCCTTCGCGCTGACCAGGTGACGATCAAGTTTACCGGCAAGACGGCTGGCGCGCCTGCTTCGTCCAGCATCGCTGGCGGTTTCGGCCAGGTCGAGAACATCGTTGCCGAGGGCAACGTCTATTACGTGACGCCGGAACTGAAGGCGAAGAGCGAGCGCGGCGTCTACGAACTGGCGACCGATACGATCACCATGACAGGCAAGGTGGCCCTGATGCGTGACCGCGACGTCGCCGAGGGCGCAACGCTCCGGATGGAAGTGAAAAACCGGCGCACCACGCTGGAAGGCGGCAATGGCCGGACGCGGATGGTCATCGATCCGTCCTCGCAGCCGGGCCAGACTCCGTGAATTTGATCGGATTGGTGAAACCGATCTTAAGTATAGCAGGTTAAGGCTGTGGCTGGCCGGAAAACTGGCCGTGGATGGATGGATAGCCGGATGAACGAAGCGGCCGAAGGCCTGGTAGTTGCCAATCTTGCCAAGTCTTTTGGCAAGCGCCAGGTCGTGCGCGACGTGTCCCTTTCCCTTGCCCGCGGCGAGATTGTCGGCCTGCTTGGACCCAACGGGGCCGGCAAGACCACCTGCTTCTACATGATCATGGGGTTGATCGGGGCCGATTCGGGCTCGATCTCCATCGACGGCGAGGATGTCACCCGCCTGCCGATGTATCAGCGCGCCCGTCTGGGCGTCGGATACCTGCCCCAGGAAGCCTCGATCTTCCGGGGCATGACTGTCGAAGAAAACGTGCTGGCTGTTGCGGAACTGGTCGAACCCGACCGGCGCGCGTGCCAGGCCCAGGTGGACAGCCTGCTCAGCGAACTGCACGTGGAACATCTCCGCAAGCAGCCGGCCACCTCCCTTTCGGGCGGTGAGCGGCGGCGGGTGGAGATTGCGCGCGCCCTCGCGTCTCGTCCGAGCTTCATGCTTTTGGACGAACCGTTCACCGGCATTGACCCGCTCGCCATCTCCGACATTTCCGACCTCGTCCGCTTCCTCAAGCAGCGCGGCCTCGGCGTTCTCATCACGGACCACCAGGTCCGCGAGACGCTGCAGATCGTGGACCGGGCCTATGTGATGTATGATGGCGCTGTCCTCTTTGACGGCACGCCTGAAAACGTGCTGCGCAATGACGACGTGCGCAGGGTCTATCTGGGTGAGCAGTTCGCCGCTTGATCCCAGGGGGCGCGGCTTATGGCCATGAAACATTCTCTCGACATGCGCCAGGGCCAGTCCCTGGTGATGACGCCGCAACTCCAGCAGGCGATCAAGCTGTTGCAGCTGTCGAACCAGGAACTTGCCGAATTCGTCGAGGCTGAACTCGAGCGCAACCCGCTGCTCGTGAAGATCGAAGGCGATACGGCGCCAGCGGCAGAAACGGTCGAGACGCAGCGCCAGGACGAGCGCGAACGCGAAGACCGCACCAGCCAGAGCGAAGCGCGCGAGCAGCTCGATGCTCCGGGTGAAGACGTTTACGAGCCGGGCACCGGTTCGGACGCCGCGCTGCCGGCGAATGCGACCGGACCATCCGCCAAGACCGACTGGTCGACCGCCGGGAATGGTCAGGCCTCGGAAGATTTTGACTATACGGCGAACCTTTCGAGCGACGTGACACTGCAGGAACACCTGCACACGCAGCTCAATTTTGCCGGCCTCTCCGACGCCGACCGGCTGATCGCCTCGCGTCTGATCGACGAGACGGACGAGACCGGCTACTTGCGCGCGCCGCTTGAAGACATCGCCAAGTCGCTCGGCGCGGATATTGCCAACATCGAGGCGGTTCTCGGCGTCTGCCAGGGTTTTGACCCGACCGGCGTCATGGCGCGGTCGGTGCCGGAATGCCTGGCCCTTCAGTTGAAGGACCGGGGCCGCTTTGATCCGGCCATGAAGGCGATGCTGGACAATCTGGGCCTCGTGGCCAAGCACGACATCAAGGGATTGATGGACGTGTGCGGCGTCGACAAGGCCGATATCCAGGAGATGCTGCTGGAGCTGCGCCAGTTGTCGCCGAAGCCGGGGGCCGGATTCTCGAGCGAGACGACCGTGGCGGTCGCGCCGGATGTTTATGTCCGTGAACTGCCGAATGGTATGTACGCCGTGGAGCTGAATTCCGAGACGCTGCCGCGCGTGCTGATGGACAAGGCCTACTATGCCGAAGTCACCGCCTTGCCGATGCGCGAGAAGGAGAAGGAATTCATCTCCGAATGCGCCGCCTCGGCGACCTGGCTGATCAAGTCCCTCGACCAGCGGGCGCGCACCATCTTGAAGGTGGCCAGCGAGATCGTTCGCCAGCAGGACGGCTTCTTTGCCCACGGCGTCGCACACCTTCGCCCGCTGAACCTGAAACAGGTGGCGGATGCGATCGAGATGCACGAATCGACCGTCAGCCGCGTCACCACCAACAAATATATCTCCACGCCGCGCGGGCTGTTTGAGCTCAAATACTTCTTCTCGGCCTCCATCCCGGCAACCGGCGGCGGCGAGGCGCATTCGGCAGAGGCCGTCCGTCACCGGATCAAGCAGCTGATCGATGACGAATCGCCGGAAGACGTGCTGTCGGATGACCAGATCGTCGAGATCCTGACGGGCTTCGGCATCGACATTGCCCGCCGAACGGTCGCGAAGTATCGCGAGAGCCTGCATATCCCGTCGAGCGTTCAGCGCCGCCGGATTGGCAAGGCGGGGTAGAGTCACCCTTCGGCCCAGCACGTGTAGCCGCAGCGGCGGGGCCGGTGCGGTTGGTTTACTGAGTTTGTATCAGGGTGGGGTCTGCCTAAGACGTGTCGTGATGAGCGACCGATGAAAGGGCGTGTGCGGAGTATGTGCGCGCGGCTTGTTCCGGCGCGGGCGGCGCGGTGACAGCTACATCCATCAGCGCGCACGCGAGGCGCGGCGAGGTGATCGCGAGAGTGAAATCGAACTTTGTGGATTGCAGGGTGGCGTTCGCTGAATAGCTCCAGGTGAAGTCGATCGGCATGTGCTTGAGGGAGACGATGCCCCAGCGGCTGATTTCGTACCAGTACGGCACGCCGGGGCCGTAGTGTTTGCGCACCCACGCCTTGAGGGCGATGAGCTGCACGTAGATCAGCGGCCAGATCAGGCGCAGGAAGCCGGTCATGCCGGCGGGGGGCTGATGCAGCGTGTAGGTCATCCCCCGCACTTTAACCTGTTGGGATACCCGGCCGGATTCGTGGGGGCGAAGATTCTTCAGTTACTTGTCATCCCGGCGAAAGCCGGGACCCAGAAGCGTTTGATTTGCTTGGCTTTCTGGATCCCGGCTTTCGCCGGGATGAACGGAAAAAAAGATTCGGGACTGGGGCGGGGCCCGGAATTCGTAGGCACAAGTCGGAACTTGCGCGCCGAAGTTTGCGCGTCAGGCCTTGAGTAAGGCTTCGACGTCGGCGCGGGTTGGCAGGCCAGGTTGTGCGCCGGGCCTCGTGCAGGCGGCGGCGCCGGCGGCGACGGCGAACTTCAGGGCTGAGGCGTCGTCCATGCCTTCGATGAGGGCGGTCGTAAGGGCGGCGCAGAAGGTGTCACCGGCGCCTACGGTATCAACCACGTGGATCTTGGGCGGCTTGGCGGACGCGATCCGTGTACCGCCTTTCCAGAGCTGCGCGCCGTCGCTGCCCAGCGAGATCGCGACATAGCGGCCGGGGGCGCGGAGGCTGTCGCCATAGGCGGTGGCTTCGGTTTCATTGACGACGAGAAGGTCCGCTTCGGCGAGCAGTTCGGGCGGCACGGGCAGCGCCGGGGCGAGGTTCAGCGCGACGAAACCGGTCGCGCGCCGGGCCGCGGCGAGCAGTGTGGGGACGGGCACTTCGAGGACGCCGATCATGTGTTCGATGGCTTCGCCGTCGATATCCGAAGGCGCGAGCGCATTGTTCGCCCCCGGACAGACGACGATCAGGTTCTCGCCCTCGGGCGAGACGGCGATCAGGGCGACGCCGGTGGTCTCGCCGTTCAGGAAATGGGTGGCGGAGAGATCGACGCCGCCGGCGCGCAGGAGTTTCAGGGCCTCTTCCGCCATGTCGTCATTGCCGACGGCGGCGATGAGGCGGACGGACTGGCCGAGACGGGCGGCGGCGAGCGCCTGGTTCGCGCCTTTGCCACCCGGATAGCGCGCGAGGCGCGCGCCGGTGACGGTTTCGCCGGGATGCGGTAGCGGCGCGCCGGAGGCGACGAGGTCAAGATTGACGGAGCCGACGACGGTGATCATGCGCGGCCCATCAGCAGGTCTTCGATGAGGGCGAAGAAGCCGTCATCATCCGCCTTCGTGACCCAGCGGTGCGGGCCCTTGGCGGTATCCTTTATCCGTGTGCGGCCGAAATCCTTGCCGGGACGGGTGGTAACGGTGATGCGGCAGGGCTTGGTTTCGAAGAGGTGTGGCGCGAGGATCCAGCCCGTGGTCGAAGGGTCGTGCATCGGGACCCAGAGGCCGGGGCGCCAGCGCGTCTCGAGCGCGTTGGCAGCGTCCAGCAGGTCGGCCATCAGGGCGGCGTTCGCGCCGGGCAGGGCGCGGATGCGCGCGACGCGGGGCGGGGCGGCGCGAACCTGGTGGGTTGCGTCAAGCGCGAGGACGACCGTGGGAATGTTCGCGTCGAAGACGATGTTCGCGGCGATCGGGTCGGCGTAGATGTTGAATTCGGCGGTGGGTGTGATGTTGCCGCCGGCGGTATCGGCGCCGCCCATGACGACGAGTTCGCGGATGCCCGAGGCGATGTGCGGCGCCATGACCAGGGCGGCGGCGAGATTGGTCATCGGCCCGGAGATGATGACGGTGTAGCCCCCAGGGGGCGGGGCGGAGAGCAGGTCGATCAGCGCGTTGACGGCGTGGCCTTTGGCGAGGGGCGCCTTCGGCTCGAACACTTCAATTCCGGAGATGCCGGTCATCCCGTGGAAGTCCTCGGCGGTGACGGCCTTCTGGGTCATCGGGCGGGGGCAGCCGGCATAGACGGGCACATCGCCGCGGCCCATCCGTTCACAGATCATCCGTGCGTTACGGCTGGTCAGGCGGAGGGGCACGTTGCCGGCGACGGTGGTGATCGCGCGCACATCGAGCCGCGGGCTGAGGAAGGCCATCATCAGCATGACGGCATCGTCGATGCCGGGATCACAGTCGATGATCAGGGGGAGCCGTGCGGCGCTCATCCGCGGGCCTGCAGGTCGGCGATGATGCGGCGGAAGGGTTCGTCCAGAGGCGGGCTTTCATATTTTACGCCGAGCGCCTCCATTGCCATCTCGGCGGTGACCCGTGCTTTCTTGCGGCCATAGAGGCGCGCGACCATTCGGCTTTCCGCGCAGACCTGGTCCTTCGCGACGAACTTGTGCTCGAAGCAGATGAAGCAGTCGTCCCAGCCGGCGAGGCGGGTCTGCAGTTCGAATTTCTGCGGGTAACGCAGCATGCGGATATAATTGAAGGATTCGAACTGGACGATCGGGATCCAGCCGCGCTTGCGATAGGTTTTCAGGGCGCCGGTGCGGCCCATGAAGTTCATGGTGCCAAGATCGGTGAACGAGGAATAGCGCGAGTTCGTCATGTGACCCATCGGGTCCTGGTCGCCCAGCCAGACGGCGGAACGCACGATGTGCAGGTCGAGCAGGCCGGTGTGTACGCGCGTGAAGAAGGCGGGCAGGAAGACGCGAAGAAAGCGGAAGAAGAGGTTCATGTAGGGCCTGCGCGTTTCCCGCTGATTTTTATTGATCCCCTCTATGCGAAGCGTCGGCGCTTGTTTCAAGCGTCCTGCGCAAGGGCGGGTGCGGGAGGGCTACTCGGCGGGCTGGGCGAGGGCAGCGGATTCGGCTTCGAGCTTGCGGGCAACGTCGCCGGGCGAGCCGGTGCGGCGGGCGAGCAGGCTGTAGGCGGCGGGCACGACGAGCAGGGCGACCGTGACCGAGGCAATTGCGCCGAAGAAGACCACGATGCCGATGGCCGTGCGCGTCTCGGCGCCCGCGCCGTGGGTCAGGATCAGCGGGATGGCGCCGACGGCGGTGGTGAGGCCCGTCATCAGGATCGGGCGCAGGCGGGCGAGGGAGGCTTCCTTGAGGGCGGTGTCAAAATCCTTGCCCTCGTCCCGCAGCTGGTTGGCGAACTCGACGACAAGGATGCCGTTCTTGGCCGCGAGGCCGATCAGCATGATCAGGCCGATCTGGGTGTAGATGTTCAGCGTCTGGCCCATGATCCAGAGGCCGAACATGCCGCCCGCGAGGGTGGCCGGGACGGCGAGGATGATGACGACGGGGTGGACCCAGCTTTCGAACTGCGCAGCGAGCACGAGGAAGACGATCAGCAGGCCGAGGCCGAAGACGAAGAGGATCGAGGTGCCCGAGTTGCGGAATTCCAGCGACTGGCCCTTGAAGTCGATCGAGGCTTCCTCCGGGAGAACGTCGCGGGCGACGCGCTCCATGCCGTTGAGCGCTTCGCCGAGGTTCACGCCGGGCGCGAGGTTTGCGTCGATCGTGATGGCGCGCACGCGGTTGTACCGGTTGAGCGAGGGGCTATCCGCGAAGGGCGCGATGGTGACGACGCTGGAGAGTGGGATCAGTTCGCCGGAGCGGGACGAGCGCACATAGATGTTCTGGACGTCATTGGGCGTCGATTGCTCGGAGCGCAAACCCTCGAGAATGACGTCATACTCTTCGCCATCGTCAATGTAGGTGGTCACCCGGCGGGAGCCGAGCATGGTCTGAAGGGTGGAGCCGATTTCGGAGACCGTGACGCCAAGGTCTGCGGCGCGGGCATAGTCGATCTCGATCCGGTATTGCGGCTGGGTTTCCTTGTAGTCCCAGTCCACGTCGGTGATGCCCGGATTGTCCGCCTCAAGGGCGGCGACGAAGGTGTCGCGCCAGGCGACGACCTGTTCATAGGACGGCCCGCCGATGACGAACTGGACCGGCTTGCCGCCGCCGCCCCCGCCGCCGCCGGAGAGGCCTTGGCGCATCACGGCCGTGGCGCGAATGCCCGGCAGGTCGGACATCTTGGCGTTGATTTCCTGGATGACTTCGTCGGCGGGGCGGCGATTTCCCCACGTGTCGAGCACGGCGACGACGTTGCCCTGGTTGTAGGCATTCGACCCGAAGCCCGGTGCGCGCACAAGAAGGCGGCTGATCTCGCCAGATTCCGTATACGGAAGGAGGCGGCGTTCGATCTCGTCAAGATACTTCGACATGTACTCGAACGAAGCGCCTTCCGGTCCTCGGACCGAGATGAAGAAGGTGCCGCGGTCCTCGCGCGGTGCGTATTCCTGACCGAGATTCTGGAACAGGAACCAGATGGCGGCAAAGGCGCCGACCAGGCCGATGACGAGAATGGCCGGGAAGCGGACCACCACGTCGAA
>JAIXVM010000206.1 GCA_027482995.1 Hyphomonadaceae bacterium
AGAAGCAGGGAACGGCTCACGGGCCGGAGACGACGAAGAACTGGAGGGATGAACCAGCTGAGGAGGAGGATCAAGACGACAAGCTTCGCGAAGAGATCCAGGCCGCGCCGCGCGGAGTGTTTACCGCCGCACGGGTCCAGACGGACGTCCAGCGCGTCTTGGAAATGTATCGTCGTTCAGGCCGGTTCGCGGCGAAGGTCGAGCCCAAATACAAGCCGCTCGAACAGAACCGCGTCGACCTGATCTTCGAGATCACCGAAGGCCCGGTGACCGGTGTCCGCGCGATCAACTTCATCGGCAACGAAGAGTATTCCGACTCGCGCCTGCGCAGTGAAATCGTCACCCGCCAGTCCCGCTTCTGGCGTTTCTTCAGTTCGAACGACAACTACGACTCCGGACGTCTCGAGTTCGACCGCGAGCAGCTGCGTGAATTCTACCAAAACAACGGCTATTACGATTTCCGGGTGACCTCCGCGGTTGCCGAACTGACGCCAGACCAGAAGGACTTCTACGTCACCTTCACCGTGGATGAGGGACGCCAGTACGACTTTGGTGTCATCAAAGTCGAAACGGCGCTTGAGAAGCTGGACGCAAGCGTCTTGCAGGGGGTCGTCCCAATCCAGGAAGGTGAACTCTTCCGCGGCGACCAGATCGAAAGCACCATCGATGCGTTGACCTATGCCGCTGGCGTTGCCGGCTACGCATTCGTGGACATTCGCCCTCAGATTTCGGTGAATGAAGAGACCGGCCGGATCGATATCACCTTTGCCATCGACGAAGGCCCGCGGGTTTACATCGACCGCATCAACATCGTCGGGAACACCCAGACGCTTGACCGCGTCGTGCGCCGCGAATTGCGAATTGCAGAGGGCGATGCGTTCAACCGTATCCTGCTTGACCGGTCGCGTAACCGTATCCGCGCGCTCGGTTTCTTCAAAGACGTCGAAATCGTCGAGACCCCGGCCGAAGAGCCCGACCGGACGATTGTCGATATCAAGCTTACCGAGCAATCGACGGGCGAACTCTCTTTTGCAGCAGGCTTCTCTTCAGTCGACTCCTACCTGTTTGACTTGAGTGCCTCGCAGCGAAACCTTCGCGGCCGCGGACAATCGGTTGTGGCGCGCACGTCGCTCTCGAGCCGTCAGCAGATTGTTGATTTCCGTTTCACGGAGCCGAGATTCCTTGACCGGAACCTCTCGGCGGGTGTCGACCTGTTCGCAACGCGCCAGGACTTTGAAGAGTTCACGGGCTTCACGAGCGAAACGATTGGCGGCGGTCTTCGAGTTGCATTCCCGTTGACGGACCGGATGCAGCTTGGCCTCAGCTACCGTCTGCAGACGGATGATGTGAACATCGCTGACCGCAACATCATTATCGATGGAAGCGGCAATCTGCTGCGAAGCTTCACACAGACGGCCGGTACGAGCACGCCGGATGACCTCTCGGACGACGTATACCGCGAACCTGAAATCGGCGATGTGGTCGCGGGCGAAACGTTGGTCGATATCTGCGATCCGCTTTACACCCTGCGGGATACGATTTGCCGCTCCGAACGAAACGATATCTCGAGCATCGTCGGTTATAACTTCCTCTGGGATCAGACCAACGACCCGATCACGCCAACCCGCGGATTCGATTTCCGGCTCAGTCAGGACTTCGCCGGTCTGGGCGGCGACGTGAAGTATATCCGTACAGAGACGGGTGCCACGTTCTATCGCGGCGTCTGGAGAGATGTCATCGCCAGCGCGAAGTTCTCCGCCGGCTATGTCCTTGCGCTCGACGAAGAGCAGGGCGTGCGCATC
This sequence comes from Hyphomonadaceae bacterium, assembly GCA_027482995.1. Classification (GTDB taxonomy): domain Bacteria; phylum Pseudomonadota; class Alphaproteobacteria; order Caulobacterales; family Hyphomonadaceae; genus Hyphomonas. The sequence goes on from JAIXVM010000206.1 coordinate 1,803, forward strand.
AACAACCGTTTCTTCCGCGGTGGCAGCACCTTCCGCGGGTTTGACGTGGCCGGTCTAGGCCCGCGTGAAATCCTCCGGATCTTCGACCCGAACACCGGACAGGTCGTCGAAACCCGGCGCCTCAATTCGCTCGGCGGTAACGCATACTACCAGGGTACGTTCGAGCTCACCGTTCCGAACTTCCTGCCAGAAGAATACGGCATTCGAAGCGCCGTCTTTGTTGACGTCGGCTCGCTCGGCATCCTTGAAGATGTCGACAAGGGCACGCCTCTGTTCATCACGGATGCAACGTCACTCGGACTCCCCGGCGCACAGGCCGTTCGTATTCCGAAGGATGCGGCCTCCCTGCGCGCGTCGGCAGGTCTCAGCGTCTTCTGGGACTCGCCGTTCGGTCCCATCCGCTTCGACTTCTCCCAAATTCTTCGCAAGGAAGAATATGACCGGACCGAGTCGTTCCGCTTCTCGACGTCCACCCAGTTCTGATCTCGCAAGCCCCCACGAGGAAATCCAAATGAAAACCTACAAAACAATCTTCGCCGCGTTCGCGCTGGCAACAGCCGCCGTGACCGTAGCAGCGCCAGCTGCGCTCGCTCAGGGCGCCGTCGTCATCGTGATTGACGAGACCCAAATCCTTGCGGACAGCAAGGCGGGCAAAGACATGTTCACGAAGCTCAAGAACATCGAAACGCAGATCAACGGTGAGCTCAAGCCAACGCGTGACTCGCTCGAGACCGAGCGCAAGGCGCTCGCAACCAAGCTGGAGGGGAAAACCCGCGAAGCGATCGTTGCCGATGCTGCGCTCGTGAAATCGATCGAGGGCTTCCAGACGAAGTCGAATGATTTTGCCGCGAAGCGTCAGCTCGTGTCGCAAGAGTATGCGGCCACAGAGCAAAAGGCGTTTCAGGAATTCAACAAGGCGCTCGAGCCTGTGATGATGGAAGTCGTTAAGGAGAAGAACGCTCAGGTCGTCCTCTCCAAGAGCCAAGCCGTCTTCACCGCAGATTCGGTCGACGCGACGGCGCTCATCGTATCAAAGCTCGACCAGAAAACGCCCGCCATCAACGTTGTGCGCCAGCGCGCACCAGCTCCCCAGTAACGCGCGAGGGATCTGAGAAGTCGTGGCGATTGACAGCCGGTTCTACGCGTCATTGGGGGCTTTGACGCTTGAATCGGCTGCCCGTCTAGCAGGATCGGCCTTTGACGGCGACCCTTCGCTCGCCATAACGGGTATCGCCGCGGCGGAAACCGCTAAA
>JAIXVM010000125.1 GCA_027482995.1 Hyphomonadaceae bacterium
ACCCGCTCGCCGCCGCGATGATCGAGAATCTCCCGGAAGTCATCCACGAAATGCGCGGCCGCATCGCGCTCGAAGCGCTGGAAGCCGGCAACGATCCCGTGCTGCGGGAATTGCTCGATGCGCTCGACGCCGCAAGCCTCCGCCACCCCCTTCCGGGCGGCGCGCCGCGCCGGCCGCTTGTACCGCTCGTCGTCAACGTGCCCGGCGGCCAGCTGAGCTTCCTCTCGACCATCGCCCATTTCGGCACCAGCGAAGACGTCACGGTCCGCGACCTGCGCCTCGAACTGCTCTTCCCGGCGGACGATTTCACCCGCACAGTCCTGAAGGCGATGGCGGGCTAACGCTGCGTCACTCTGGTCAAGGCCCCCGCCTTGCGAGACAGTCAGGAAAACATAAAACCCGGAGGAAACATCGCCATGAAAGCTGCCGTGATGCGGGAGGCCAACAAGCCTCTGTCGATTGAGGAAGTCACCATTTCGAAGCCCGGCCCGCGCGAAGTGCTCGTGCGGCTGAAGGCCTTCGGTGTCTGCCATTCCGACGTTCACTTCTGGGATGGCAATTTCCCGACCGAAATGCCGGTCATCCTCGGCCACGAGAGCGCAGGGATCGTCGAACAGGTCGGCTCGATGGTCACCGCCGTGAAGCCGGGCGACCATGTCATCTCGATCCTCTCGCCCTTCTGCGGCGTGTGTGAGCATTGCCTCACCGGCCACATGTCGATCTGCCACACGGTCAATGGCGAGCAGTTCAAGCGCCGTCCGGATGAAGCGCCGCGTCTGTCCATCGGCAAGGAAAAGGTCGGCCAGTTCCTGAACCTCTCTTCCTTCGCCGAGCAGATCCTCGTCCACGAAAACGCCCTTTGCGCCATCGACAAGGACATGCCGCTGGACCGTGCCTGCCTCATCGGCTGCGGCGTCATCACCGGCGTCGGCTCGGTGTTCCATTCGGCCAAGGTCGAACCGGGCTCCACCGTCGCCGTCGTCGGTTGCGGCGGGGTTGGGCTTGCCGCCATCAACGGCGCGGCGATTGCCGGCGCCTCCCGCATCATCGCGGTGGACCTCTCCGACGAGAAACTGCAACTCGCGGTCCGCTTCGGCGCAACTGACGTGGTCAATCCGGGCAAGGTCAACGCGATCGAGGCGGTGAAGGAACTCACCAAGGGCGGTGTGCATTACTCCTTCGAATGCGTCGGCCTGAAACAGACCGCCGAACAGGCCTACCACATGCTGCGTCCGCGCGGCGTCGCGACGATCATCGGCATGATCTCGCCCGGCGTGAACATCGAAGTGCCCGGCATCGAACTCCTCGTCACCGAGAAACGCCTGCAAGGCGCGGTGATGGGCTCGAACCGGTTCCGGATCGACTTCCCGCGCTTCGTCGACCTTTACCGGCAAGGCAAGTTGCACCTCGACGACCTGATCTCCGACCGGATCGGCATGGACGGCATCACCGGCGCCATGATGAACCTGAAGGCGAACAAAGGCACCGTCGCCCGGCAGGTCGTCGTGCTCTGAGCTGAGCTAAAGGGCATTGCCCGTTGCTTCGGCAATCGAGGCAAGGCCGTCGCGAACGCGGCAGGCTTCGAGTTCATCGGCGATGCGGGCGGCGAGGCCCGGGCCTTCATAGACGAGCATCGAGTAAAGCTGCACAGCGTGCGCGCCGGCGCGGAGTTTCGCATAGGCGTCCGCACCGGACGCGATGCCGCCCGCGCCGATGAGGTCGAACTCGCCGCGCAGCGCGCGGGCAAACTCGGCCAGTACCGCCGTGGACGGATGAAACAGCGGCGCGCCGGAGAGGCCGCCCGTCTCGCCCTTGTCCGCGCTCGCCAGCGACGCGGGCCTTGCCAGTGTGGTATTCGAGATGATCAGGCCGGAGAGCCACGCCCCTTCCCCGCGCACAACGCCGCAAATGTCGGCGATGGCCTCGCGGTCAAGATCGGGCGCGACTTTCAGGAAGACCGGCTTGCCTTTCCGGTCCGCCGCGCCGCACCGGGCGAGGAGGCCCGTGAGCGAGGCCTTGTCCTGCAGGCCGCGCAGGCCCGGCGTGTTGGGCGAGGAGATGTTGATCGTGATGTAGTCCGCATACGGCGCGACCGCTTCGATTCCGGTGACATAATCTCCGGCGCGGTCTTCGCTATCCTTGTTCGCGCCGACATTCGCGCCGATGGGCACGGCATGCGAATAGCGGGCAAGGCGGCGGACGAAGTAATCGAGCCCGAAATTGTTGAAGCCCATGCGGTTGATCACCGCGCGGTCTGCCTCGAGCCGGAAGAGGCGCGGCTTCGGATTGCCAGCCTGCGGCTTCGGTGTGACGGTTCCACACTCAACGAAGCCAAAGCCGAAGCGCGCCATTGCGCCGGGCACTTCGCAATTCTTGTCGAACCCGGCCGCCAGCCCGACCGGCGAGGCGAACGTCAATCCCGACTTTGGCAATGTCACTTTCAGGCCCGGCGGAAACAGCGGGGCACGTCCGGGCACACCCAGACCTTTCGTCAGCAGGCGGAGGGTTGCATTGTGCGCCGCTTCCGGCGGCAGAAGGCGGATGGCGCGCGCGCCCAGATCAGCCAGCATCACACATCCTCCGGAAACTGCGGGACGCCGTCCGCGCCTCGCGTCAACCACCAGGCCGCATCGGCCTTGGCGATTTCAAGCGGGCCGTACAAATGCGGGAACAAGTCCCGGCCCCGGCTCGGCTCCCACCGGATATCGCCGAGCGCGGCGAGATCGAAGCGCAGCAAGCGCACACGTGCCTGCCCCGAATAGTAGCGCCGCGCGGTTTCGCGCACCTGCGCGGCCGTCGACAGGTGCACATAGCCGTCGGCCAGATCGAGCGCAGTGGCGGTCGCGCCCGCCGCTTCGGCGGCGGCCCAGTCGGCCTCGGTCAGCAGCTTGTAAACAGGTCCACGCGTCATGGCGAAGGCCTGTCGCAGGCTTTGGCGGGATGTGCAATCATGCGCGCACGGACGAGGAGACGGCCTTTGCGAAAATTGTCAGCGGCAAATGACGAAGCGCTTCTTGACGTGCGCCTCGAGAACGGGCGGACGGCGCGGGAAGAACTGAAAGCGCTGCGCAGGTTGGCCAAATTGCTGGATTCCCGGTTCGAGGTGTTGGGCATAAAGTTCGGCGCAGATGCGTTGGTGGGCCTTATTCCTGTGGCCGGCGACGCGGTCACGTTCGTGACGGGAACGGCCGCGCTGTACACCTCGCTGCGGATGAAATTGCCGTGGCATGTGCATTCACGGATTTTCCTGAACCTCATCACGGATGCCGGAATCGGCGCGGTTCCGATTGCGGGCGACCTGTTTGATTTCTTCTTCCGCTCACACAAACGCAATTTCGATCTTGTTGAGCAGCAGGTGCTCAAACGCGCTGCGAAGCAGATGAAAATCCCGGCCAGCTAGATCGGTGTGCCCAGCGTTGCCGAGGCACGGGCCATGGTCCAGGTGCCGTTGGCGCCTTCGCAGGCGGCGAACCGGCCGCGTTCCTGGCCCGGGAAGGCGTAGGTGACATCCCGGCACATGACTTTCACGTTGACGTCCACCGGCTGCAGGTAGGCGCGCGTGACGAAGCCCTCCGGCTGGGCCGAGTAGCTGATCGCGTGGAAGCTGGCCTTCATCGGATCGATCGACACGGTCCGCTCGAAATGGATGAGCAGCGGGCGGCCATCCGGCGTGGTCAGCTGATGATGGGCGCCGTCGGCGCTCGTCTCGACGAGGCGCAGGAAATCGGACTTGAGCGCGTCGAGCGCGGCCACGTCCAGCGCACGGCCAGCGGTGTATTCCGTGCGTTCGGCAATGAAATCATCGACGGGGCGCGGAAGACCCGCCATCGCGCGCACTTCCGGCGCAGCGGGTGTCAGCGTCTGCGGCGCGCTGCGCACGACCGGATCGAGCCCGGTGGCAGACGGGCTGGCCGCAGCCAGGATGACCGGCGGCGCCGGACGAGCCGGCTTCAGCGAGGCGCGGCCCGGCGGATCGCGCCAGACGCGGGGCGCGGGCGCAGCGGCCGGCGTGGCTGCAACGGAGGCGACCTGGGCGAGGCGCGCGGCTTCCGCGTCGGCCAGACGTTTGGCTTCGGCGTCCGCGAGCCGTTTGGCGTTGGCGGCGTCCGAGGCGCGCTTGGCTTCCAGCGCGGCGAGGCGGGTGGCCTCGGCCTGGGCAGCGCGTTTTGTTTCGATGTCAGCGAGGCGTTTGGCTTCCGCGACCTGGGCAGCCTTCGCGGCCTCGGCATCCGCGAGCCGCTTGGCTTCGGCCTCGGCGGCTTTCTTCTTGGCGGCGAGATCCGCGAGGCGGGCGGCTTCAACTTCGGCGGCGCGGGCAGCCTGGGCATCGGCGATGCGCTGGCGTTCCGCGGCAGCGGCAGAGGCGCGCGCCGCTTCTTCGGCGGCAATCCGGTCCGCTTCGACCTTGGCCGCAGCGGCCGCCTTTTCGGACTGGAGCTGCATGGCCGCAGTTGCGGCGGCGGCGCGAGCGGCTTCTTCAGCCGCGAGCTTGTCGCGCAGGCGATTGTCGAGGATGGCGGGGCCGGGCGGATTGGCGGGCGCTTCGGATGCAACGCGGGCGGCTTCGGCATTGGCAATCGCCACCGCTGCGGTGCGTTCAGCCTCCAACGATTCAAGCCGGGCAACGGCTTGTTCCTGCGCCCGGATTTCGGCGACGCGGGCCTTCAACATGTCCGCTGTGCCGCGATAGTCGAACCACGGGGTTGCCGCGGCCTCGACTGGCAGGGAGGCTTCGGAGACGGCCGCCGCCGAAATGCTGGAGGCGTCGACACTGGCAGTGGTCAGCGTCAGGTCCGTATCGGAATCGTCCGTGTCCGCCTTGTTGCCGAGGGCGTTTTCGGCCGCCATGACCGAGAGCCCGGCGAGGCCAAGAACGGCGAGGCCGGCGAAAGCGAACTGGGAGAAGTCTCCCATCCGGCGGAACAGGCCGCCGCGATCTTCGGCATTGTCATCATCGCCGTCCCCGGCGCCGCCGGTCTGGCTGCCTTTCGGAATGACCGCGACAGCGCCGGCCGAGGTGGCGACAGTGGTCTTGGCCGGTGGGCGCGGCGTGGGCGGCTTGCGCAGGGTGCGCACTTCGGAAATGGCGAGCGGGGTGACGGGGCCGGCGCTGACCGGGCCGGAATGGGTGAGGATCGACAGGGTCGGCTGCGGGCGCACAGCGTCCCGCGCGCGAAGGCGGGCGCGGAAGGGCATCGCAAGCTGCGCGCGCTCTTCAGCGGCGCGGCCCGTGGCCTCGGCTTCGCGGACAGCCTGGCGCAGGCTTTCCGGCAAAACGGGCTTGGTGCGCGGGGCACGGTCCATCGGATCATTCAGCATGACAGCCACCTTTTTCCAGCCTTTCCAGTATAGCGCCTTAAGAAGTTGGAAACCATAGGATTCGCCCGGCTGCGCCGCCTTGTCAGGCCGAGGGCGGGACTTTATGGCAACACTTTCCCCTCTCCGCTGAAAATAATGTCAGGATTCCCATGCCGAAGCCCCGCATAGCGCCCAAAAAGGTTGTTCTTGCCTATTCCGGCGGACTGGACACCTCCATCATTCTCAAGTGGCTGCAGGTCGAATTCGGCTGCGAAGTCGTCACCTTCACCGCCGATCTTGGCCAGGGCGAGGAGCTGGAGCCGGCCCGCAAGAAGGCACTCGCCGCAGGGGTGAAACCCGAGAACATTTTCATCGAGGACGTGCGCGAGGAATTCGTGCGCGATTTCGTCTTCCCGATGTTCCGGGCGAACGCCGTTTACGAGGGCGTCTACCTCCTCGGCACCTCGATTGCCCGGCCGCTGATCGCCAAGCGCCAGATCGAGATTGCCGACATGGTGGGCGCCGATGCCGTGTGCCACGGGGCGACCGGCAAGGGGAATGACCAGGTGCGCTTCGAGCTTGGCTATTATGGCCTCAACCCGGACATCAAGGTGATCGCGCCCTGGCGGGACTGGGATTTCAAGAGCCGCACCGACCTGCTGAAATTTGCCGAGGAGCACGGAATCGAGATTGCCAAGGACAAGCGCGGGGACGCGCCCTTCTCGGTGGATGCGAACCTGTTGCACTCCTCCTCCGATGGCAAGGTTCTGGAAAACCCGGCCGAGGCAGCGCCGGAATTTGTCCATATGCGGACGATTTCTCCGGAAGACGCGCCGGACCAGGCGGAGATCATCACGGTCGGTTTCGAGCGCGGCGATGCGGTGTCCATCAATGGCGAGGCGATGAGCCCGGCGACCTTGCTGACCGCACTCAACGCCTACGGCAAGAAACACGGCATCGGGCGGCTCGACCTTCTGGAAAACCGGTTCGTCGGCATGAAGTCGCGCGGGATTTACGAGACGCCGGGCGGCACGATCCTGCTGGTGGCGCACCGCGGCATCGAGCAGGCGACGCTGGACCGGGGGCAGAGCCACCTGAAGGACGAGCTGATGCCGCGCTATGCGGAGATGATCTACAATGGCTTCTGGTGGAGCCCGGAGCGCGAGATGCTGCAGGCGGCGATCGACCATTCGCAGCGCTGGGTGACCGGCGAAGTGACGATCAAGCTGTACAAGGGCACGGCCTACCTGATCGGGCGCAGTTCGCCTTATAGTCTGTACTCGGAGAAGATCGTGACCTTCGAGGATGACCATGGCGCCTATGACCAGAAGGATGCGGAGGGCTTCATCAAGCTGAACGCACTGCGCCTGAGGCTGATGGCGGGACGCGACCGGAAGTTCGGGAAGAACTAGGGCAACGCGTGCGACCTCCCGGAACGGGAGGCGACGAAACAAACAAGTTACGGGTGCTCAAGACGTATCCAGCCCCGCCCATGCCTGCGGGCGGGCGGCGGCGTCGAGGCGTATCAGCAACGTATCGATCACCGGGCCGATGCGGCGGATCACATGCCACGGCACCGGCAGGTCGCGCAGGCCGGGCACCGTGAGCGTGCCGAAGCGGCGGGCGAGACGGAGGGCATGGGGCGCGGAGTTCGCGAGCACAGCGGCGAGGCGTGCGGCCGCTTGCATGAGGAGCGCCCATTGGAGCTGCGGCGGGTCTTCGCCGCCGGTGGCGGCGCTCTTGGAGCGGGCAGGTGTTTCGATCAGCGGGAAAAGGTAGCGGTGTGCCGTGCGTGCGCGGATCCGGCCACGCTCCGTGGGCGGACGGGTTTGCGCCGGCGGCAGGATTATGTCTGCCGCGAGAACGTGGATGTAGCGGCGCACGAGCGCCGTGAGCGCGGCGAGATGGGCGCGGGCGTCGAGGGCAATCTGCGCAAACGCCTCCGGCGTCGTCGCGCGCAGCAGCGCACGCAGCGCAGCGAGGAGCTGCGCGATCGGATACCAGAGATCAGGATGCGGACGGGTCATCGACATGCAGTATAACCCGAGGCGGAAGCCTGCCGGATTCGCGGAACCCAAGTATTCCGCAATACGCTGTTCTAAAGGCTTATTTTGTTGCGGTTGCGGCTTCAAACATGCTCACAAGACCAAACTTGTGCAACATCGGATCCCTCGACTCGGCGCCTGCCTCAGAGGCCCGTATCGGCGCGCCGCAGGGTCCAGACGCCTGAGTTCTGCGGCCGCGCGTAGTAGAAAATCCAGACTTTCGACGTGCCAAAAAAGAATTCCGGATCGGCCCGGCGGCTGGGCGCCGCGAGACTGATGCGGCGGAGGACGGCGTTGTCGAACACGCTCGCCAGCCAGATTTCCCCATTCGTCGTGCCCGGCGCGCCAGGTTCATTGATCTGGAAGGCCGTATAGACCTTGCCATTGCGCAGGAACGGCTCGGCGGAGGCAAGATTGCTGGGCGAGACAAGGGCCGACCCCGTTGGCTGGATCTGGGAGACCTGAACCGTGTATTCACCCGACGTATCCTGCCGGAAGACGCCCCCGCTGTCAGTGGCATTTATTCCTGCGAAAACATAGCGCGTGCCGCCCGAGATGAACGGGAACGGATCAAAGAGGGTGGGCGTCGCGTCGGCGACCTGGCGCCGGGCGGGCGGGGACGCACTGAAGTCAATCTGCTGGACCGTCACGGCCGCAACCGGTGTGGCCGGATCGGCATCGCCGTAGATCAACACGAGGAGGCCGTCCGCGCGCGTTGCCACGTCATAGAACCAGCGCTGGATATCCACGAGGAAAGGCGGCAGGTTGAACTGGCCGATGCTTGCCGTCGGCCCCTGCGTGACTTGAACCTGTGTGTTCGGGGCGTTGAGCGCGATGTACCAGAGCTGGCGGCGCCCGGCCACGAGCGGATCGTCCTGGACGTAGGCCACATAACCGCCCGGCGCGCCCGTGCGGGACGGATAAGGATAGCTGCGGGTGACATTGGCAGGCGTCGACAGGATTGAAACCGCTGCGCTGACCTGTCCATTGCTGCCGAACGCGGGACGAGCCACCACGAAGTGGCCCAGGGCATTGACCGTCAGCGAGAACACCCCGGCTTCATCAACGCCCCATTGCGGCGACCCGTCTGACCGGATGTCGGCGATCTTGAAACCACGCCCATTGGCTGGAACGAGGTTGCCCGTGGCCGGGTCGAGCGCGCAGAGCCACGCGACACTGGTGCCGCCTGCGAATGGGCTCTCCTCGATCCAGGTCATGAAGCGCATGTCCGGCGAGATTTCGATCTGGAGATAACTGATGCTGGCATCGCCCACGGGCTGGTCGTCGAGAACGAACCCGGCCGGCGGCAGAACCGTCACCGTTGCCGTGGAGGTTGCACTTCCGGAGCCATTCGACGCGGTCAGCGTGTAGGTGGTGGTCGCGGACGGGGAGACCGAGACAGAGGTTCCGCTCACGGCCCCGATTCCGGGCGCGAGCGACAGTGTCGCCGCGCCGGAAACCGCCCAGGAAAGTGTCGTTGACTGGCCAGAGCTTATCGAGGCCGGCGACACAGCAAAGCTGGTGATGGCCGGACCCGGCGCGGGCGCGGGCGTGACGACCGGCGCCGGCGCGGGTGTTGACCCGCCGCCGCCGCACGCAGCAACAAGGAGCGTCAATACAAGGATGAGAGCGTTGCGGCGGCGCGGCTGCTGCCTCGGGCTCGGCACCGCATCGGTCCTTGTGTTTGGCATATCAATCCCCGTGTGCCGCTATCGTGCGGTCAGTGATGTAACGGGACGTCTGAGCATTTCCGTCGGCGCGCGGTCTATTTAACTTCCTTCGGCGCCATCAGCCTGCGCTTGGTCTGGTGGGTTTCGGCCTTGTCGCCGTCGGGGGTTTCGCCGCGCATGTAGTGGCGTTGCCAGCGTTCCTTCATGGCGTTTTCCTCGCGCCCCTTGAGGCGGGCGTTGAAGTCGGCGCGGCTGTCGCGCCAGGCTTCGTATTCCTTCACGAGTTCGGCGTTCGTGCGCATCAGCCTGCGCTCGGGCTCAATCTCCTCGAGGCGCTTGTGTTCCAGCAGCGTGAGGAAGGCGAAGGGTTCGCCCTTGCGGAAGATGACTTCGCCGGGGCGCGTCATCTGCCAGTTCATCGTGAACGGGAACGGCAGCCAGTCGGTCTCGACGAGACCGGTAAGCGGGGAGATGCCATCCTTCGGCCAGTTGGGCGGGCCGGTGACCCAGACGCCCCAACCCGGCAGTGTACGGAACAGATGGCCGGTGTGGAAGGTGACGATGCCGCGCTGGAAATGGCTGTCGGCAAAGCTCGCGATGGCGCGCGGGTCGCCGGTGGTTTTCAGTTCGATATCCTCGGTGCGCGGGCCGCCATTCCAGATGACCTTGATGTCCATCGGGCAAAGGATTTCCCAGCCCGTCGAGTTCGCCATCGTCAGCGGCAGGCAGCGGTAGGGGTGGCGATCGACGAAGCTGTCCATCCAGGCGCGGTCCGGACGGCCGGGCACGATCTCGGGCGCGACGTCGTAGATCTTGTAGCAGTCGAGGCGCATGGACGGGCGGGCTTTGCGGGTGCTTGACGGGAGCCGCAAGACTTGGCCCAAAGGGCGTCATGCAAGCAAGCCCTGATGACCTGTTCGCCTATCTCAACGCGCTGGGGATTGCGCATTCAACGGTGTGGCACGAGCCGCTGTTCACGGTGGACCAGTCGGCCGGCCTGAAAGCGCAGATGCCGGGCGCGCATACCAAGAACCTGTTCCTGAAGGACGGCGAAGGCCAGCTCGTGCTGATTGCGGCCGAGGCGCATAACCAGCTGAAGCTGAACCAGTTGCACAAGCTGATCGGGACGAAGCGATTGTCCTTCGGGCCGGCGGAGCTGATGACCGAGGTGCTGGGCGTGGTGCCGGGATCGGTGACGGCGTTTGCGCTGATGAATGACCGCGCGGGGCGCGTGCGATTCCTGGTCGATGCCGTGCTGGCGGCGGCCGAGACCGTGAACTTTCATCCGTTGGTGAATACAGGGACGACGGCGATTTCAGGAGGCGATTTCCGGCGCTTTGTGGAAGCGACGGGGCATGGGTTCGAGGTGGTGGATTTCTCGGTACTGTAGCCAAATCAAACCGCAGACCCCTGCGAAGGCAGGGGTGCAGTTTTTGCTCAGACTGGATACCTGCCTTCGCAGGTATCTGCGACCAGGGAGACTAAACCCGCGCCTTGGCCGATTCCGGTTTGACGATGCCGCGGTTGAGGAGTTCCTCGGCGATCTGGACAGCGTTGAGGGCGGCGCCCTTGCGCAGGTTGTCGGAGACACACCAGAAGACGAGGCCGTTCTCGACGCTGACATCCTTGCGGACGCGGCTGATGAAGGTTGCCCATTCGCCGACGCATTCCTTCGGCGTGACGTAAACGTCCTTGCCGGGCTCGTCGAGCAGCATGATGCCGGGGCTTTCGCGCAGCAGGGCCTGGGCTTCCTTGGCGCTCATCGGGCCGTTCAGTTCGACATGCACGGCTTCGGAGTGGCCGACGAAGACGGGCACGCGGACGCAGGTGACGGAGAGGTTGATCGCGGGATCGATCATCTTCTTGGTCTCGTTCCACATCTTGGCTTCTTCATCCGTGTACCCGTCCGGCAGGAAAGCGCCGATTTTCGGGATCACGTTGAAGGCGATCTCTTTCTCGAACACGGTGGGGGCAAGCTCCGCATTGACGAAGATGCCTTTGGTCTGGTTCCAGAGCTCGTCCATCGCTTCCTTGCCGGCGCCGGAGACGGACTGGTAGGTGGAGACGACGACGCGCTTGATGCCGACGGCGTCATGCAGCGGCTTCAGCGCTACGACGAGCTGCGCGGTGGAGCAGTTGGGGTTCGCGATGATGCGCTTCTTGGCATAGCCCATGACGGCATCGGCGTTCACTTCCGGAACGACCAGCGGCACGTCCGGGTCCATCCGCCAGGCGGAGGAGTTGTCGATGACGATGGCGCCGGCGGCGGCGATTTTCGGGCACCATTCCTTGGAGACCTTGCCGCCGGCGGACATGAGAACGATGTCCACGCGCGAGAAGTCGAACTGCTCGAGATCATGGCATTTCAGGGTGCGGTCGCCGAACGCGACTTCCTTGCCGATCGAGCGGCGCGAGGCGACGGCATAGACTTCGTCTGCCGGGAAGAGGCGCTCTTCGAGAATGTTGAAGAGCTCCCGCCCGACATTTCCCGTGGCGCCGACAACTGCGATGCGCGTACCCATGCTCGTCTCCGTCTTCAGAACTGGAGGCGGCTTATGACTCAACTGTGGCAAAATCAAAAGCGGCTTGTGCAATTCGCTGGCCGCTGGCAGGAGACGGCAACGCCAGAAGAAGGGCCGATTGCCATGCTGGACGAGATCATCCGCCGTTACATTGCCAGATATAATGACCGCGACATCGACGCGATGCTGGCCTGCGTGACCGATGACGTGGTGTTCGAGAACATCTCGAATGCCGGCCAGTCCATGCGCCTCGATGGCAAACCGATGATGCGGCAGGTGGCGGAAGTGTCTGGCAACGCGTTTTCCTACCGGCGCCAGCGGCTGATCAACCTCGTGACAGGGGGCGGCAAGGCGGCCGCCGAGATCGAGTTCGAAGGCCGCGCGGCGGTGGACCTTCCGAACGGCATCAAGGCCGGCGAGACCGTGAAAGTGCGCGGGGCAAGCTTTTTCGAGTTCCGCGGGCCCCTGCTCTGCCGGATTGCGGATTATAGCTGACGGCGGGCCTATTCCTTGGGCTTGAAGACGCCCGAATAAGTGATGCCCGCGAAGCTGACGAGGAAGGTGCCGAGCAGGGCATAGATCGCCTTCGCCCAGGTCCAGAGGTCGCCTTCATTGAACAGCTGGATGCCCGGGGTCGCCGGAAGCATGGGCAGCGCGCGTGTCAGATCGGCGAGGGCAATGCCGGGGAAAAGGCCGGGCTGGCCGATATCTGCGGGGTCGCACAGGGCTTCCTGACGCAGGTCGATGATCGGGATGGCGGTATCGAGGGCGTAGAGCGCGGGAATGAGCGTCCGGCAGGCCTGCGGATCGCCCGGGTTGTCGAGGTTCACGAGGACGTGCCGGGCCTGCATCGTCTGCGCGCCGAGCGTGCCGGCGATCCAGAACAGGACGAGGGTGATCGTGGCGCGCAGGGCCGAGAGGCCGAAGCCGAACGGCACTTCTGCGAAGAGCCAGACGAACGGGCGGATCCAGAGGGGCCGGGCGCGGTTGGCCTCACGGTAGCCTTCGCGCTGGATACGCCGCGCATCGGCATGGCGGCCCGAGCGGGCGAACGCCACGGCGCATTCCTGCCAGGGATGGGGTGAAACGATGCGCTGGCCCTTGGCGGTGCGGTCGGTGCTGCGCTGCAGCCAGCGCATCCGGGCCTGCCAGGCGACGCCGTCCGACTGATCCACTTCGATCTGGCGCAGGCTGATACTGTCGAGCCGGATGCGGCGGGCGCCGCTCCAGGCCGAGTCCGCGAAGCTGCCCAGCGTATCGATCCGGGCATTCGACAGGTCGAAGATGCCGTCGAGCGTGTTGTCATGCGCGTACAATCCACCGTCTACGGAGCATGCGCTGGCATTGAGCGCGACACCGTCAGGTTTGGCGAAGCGGGCGCCCTGGCAGACGAAGTCTCCGGACACCCTGGCCTTCCAGAACGTGGTCGTGCCATCCGCTTCGAACTTGTGGTCGTTCATCGCGACGAGCCGGACATGGCCGCCGACATTGCAGGCGCTGGCGTCGAGCGCGTCGCCCTCCGGATGGCTGAGCGCGGCGCCAAAGAAGCTGAGCGACTTGCCGATGCTTCCATTGGACAGCCGGACTTCGCCGGCAGATTCGAAGCGAAACTCCTCATAGGCATCAAAGATCGCGAGGCCGCCCACCTGGATGCCGGAGGCTGCAAGCGCGAGCCCGCCCGGATTGTTCAGGCGCGCGCCGTGACAGGCAAGGTCCCCGGCGATCCGGGCATCCCAGAACAGGGACGCCCCTTCGGTTTCGAACCGGTGCCCGTCCATGGGCATGAGCTGAACATGGCCGCCGACGCTGCAGGCATTGGCATCTAGCGCGTCGGCGCCGGGATTGCTGAGGCGGGCACCGGAAAAACTGAGCGCCTTGCCGATGCCGGCATTCGCGAGGCGCACTTCGCCGTCAGCTTCGAAGCGTGCGCCACCCGACACGTCGAAGCTGGCCCGTCCGCCGACCTGGAGGTTGCCGGCGGAGAGCGCGATACGGCCGGGCGCGGAGAGGCGTGCGCCGTTGCAGATAAAGTCGCCTGAGACTTTTGTGTCCCAGAAGACCGCTTGGCCTTCGGCCTCGAACCGGTGGCCGTTGGCGATGGTCAGGCGGACGTGACCACCGATGGTGCTGGCGCTGGCGTCGAGGGCGTCGCCGTCCGGATTGGAGAGGCTCGCGCCGAAGAAGCTGAGGTTCTTGCCGATGCTGGCGTTTGACACGCGCACTTCGCCTGTCGCCGTGAAGCGGCGCTCGTCCAGCAGGTCGAACGTGGCCTCGCCGCCGATATTCGCGCCGGCCGCATCGAGCGCGAGGCCGTCGCGGCCGGTGATCGCGGCGCCGTCAAAGGTCAGATCGCCGCCGATGGAGGCGCTCGACATGCGCACATCGCCCTTGGCGACGAAGCCCATCTCGAACAGGGCGCTGCCGTCGATCCGGGCAAGCCAGAGGTTCAAGGCCGGGGGCACCATGGTCAGGCCGCGCGGCACGCCGGCGGGACACTTGAGGTTTGCCCCGCGCGCCCAGAGGTCGCCGCCGATGCGCGCCGCCCGCAGACGGATATACGCCATGGCGTCATCGGCGGAGGGCAACGGAACGGCGCCCCGGAAGTCAAAATCCCCGCTGACCTTGACGCCTTCGCCCCAGAGCTCGCGAAACCGGCTCTGGCGGATCGAGAAACGGGACAGCTCGGCATTGGTGATGTCGATGCGGCCGGTGAAATCACACTGTTCAAGCGCGAGCACGCCAAAGCCGCCGCCGCCCGGCGCGGTGCAGTCAGCAAGGTCGAGATCGCCCTCCACGCGGACGCCGCGAATCCGCAGGCCCGAGGGCAGCCCGGCGACGCGGCTGTCGAGGCCGAGCAGCATGTCCCGGAGAACGCGGGCCGGCACGACGGGCTTGGCCGCCGCGTCGTATCCGGGCGCCAGAGTCAGGTCCGCCCAGGCGCCCTCGCGCAGCGCCGCGATCAGCGCCTGCTCGTCGGCCAATGGCCCTGCACTGCCCCCAACTTGCATCCCCAAGACCCCCGACCCGGCTTATGCACAGGATCGATAGGCGAGACTCCGGCAGAGGCAATAGCCCTTTGCCAGATCGAACGCCTCGCACAGGCCCTGTAAAATCAGGCCGATTGCTGCAGTTTCGGGCGGCGGAGGTCTGCGGCGAGGCCTTCGCCCATCAGGTCGATGAAGTTTTCAGAGTAGAAGTTCGTGATTTGGGTGGGGGTGCATCCCGCCAGCGTTTCGTCGAAGCGCTTCAGCGGATTGCGGCCGCCTTCGACGTGGGGATAGTCGGACGAGAAGAGGCAAATCTCGTCGCCCGAATTGCGGATGATCCAGCCCGCGTCTTCGTGCGGATAAGGCGCGGCGCGGAAAGAGCGGCGGACGATATCGGAGGGTTTGGCAGAGAGTTTCTGCAGGCGCTCCTCGTTGCGGATGAAGGCGTGCGCGGCGGAATCCATGGAGCGCATCCATCCCGGCACCCAGGCGGCGCCAAGTTCGATGGCGCCCCATTTAAGCTTCGGGAAGCGATCGAACACGCCATCGAAGATCAGGGTCGCGAGCGTCTGCATCGCCGATTGCGGGATCGGCATGTAGGAGACGGAGGTGAAATTGTCATCGCCGCCATGGAAGTCCGGCACCGGGGGCAGGCCGTTCTGTTTGTACACGGCGTTCATTTTTTCCTCGCCGCCGACATGCAGCAGGATCGGCAAGCCCGCCTCCTCGGCGAGCCGCCAGACGGGGTCGAGCCCGATATGGCTGGGCGAATGCTTTTGTGGGCATACGGACGGCACCATGATGGCCTTGGCGCCGAGCTTGATGGCGAGGCGGGCGGTGGCCTCGGCGCGGGCGAAGTCTTCGAGCGGCACATAGGTGACGGCGAGGAGGCGGCGGTCGATGCTGCAGAAGTCCGTCATCATGCGGTTATGGGCGTCGGCGGCGGCGTAGCAGAGTTCCATGTCGTTCGACTGATCGAGGCCGAAATTGCCGAGGCAGAAGGTGGTGAAGACAAGCTGGCTGGCGAAGCCGAGCCGGTCGAGCGCGGCAGGGCGGTCTTCGCGGCGGAAGGATCCGAGGGCGGTGTAATTCTTGTTGAGCAGGATCGCGTCTGCGGCGGCGGCGCGGTAGGCCGCATCCTCGTGCCGGGCGCGCTCCTCGTTCATCCAGCCGGCATGCGAGTGTTTCCATTTGTAGATGGGCAGGTCGTGATAGCGCGCGAGCAGGCGTTTTTCGAAGTAGGGATCGAGGACGTCGGTCATCTCCATGAGATGGGAATCGGCGTCGTGGATCAGCCGTCCAGCGGCATAGGACATTGCAATTCCTCCCGGGCAGTCTTGTTTTTCGGAAGGATGTCACAAGCGGCGGGGATGTCAAAAGGCGCCGCAAACGGCCGCGTTTCAGATCCAGGGACGCACGCGCTTCTTGTAGGCGCGGTAGTCATCCCCGAACGTCGCTTCCATGAAGCGCTCCTCGACCGCGATCACGCCGAACTGGATGACCAGCAACAGCGGCGCGAGGGCCAGAAGGGCGACAAGGCTGTCGGCCAGAAGGGCGAACCCGGCATAGGCAAGCGCCATGCCGAGATACATGGGATTTCGTGTGAAGGCGTGCGGCCCGCTGGTGACGAGCGCCGACGAGCCGGCCTTGTGGCGAACGCCAGTGCCGGCGCGCGCGAAGCTCGTCGCGGCGAAGAACAGGAGAACCGCGCCCAACAGGACGAGGATGCCGCCGATGCCGTAGCGCGGCGCATCCGGAAGGTCCAACGGCAGCCGCCAGACGAGCCGGTCCACAAGCAGGGCCACCACAAGCGTTCCGACAAACAGGACCGGCGGCGGCGCGATGACCTTGGCAATGCGGGGCGGTTCGTTCGTCATGCCGGCGTCCTGTCAGGTGAAGTGATCCGCGGCCGGGATACCACAGCGGGGGACGCGCTTCCACAAATTGCGCGCCGCCCTTGGGCCGCTCAAAGCGCAGCGATCACCGCGTCGGCCATCTGCTTCGTGATCAGGTCCCCGCCAAGGTCGCGGGTGCGGGCGCCGCGGTCGAGCGCCTTGCCGACGGCAGCGAGGAGTTGGTCGGCGGCCTTCTCCTTACCGAGCGACCAGCGCAGCGCCATCTCAAGAGAGAGGATCGCGGCGCACGGGTTGGCGACGCCCTGCCCCGCAATGTCCGGCGCGGAGCCGTGGACGGGCTCATAAAGACCGGGCGTGCCGGGCGCGCCCAGCGAAGCCGAAGGGAGCATGCCGATGGAGCCGGTGAGCATGGCGGCTTCGTCCGAGAGCAGATCACCGAAGAGGTTGTCCGCGAGGATGACGTCGAACTGCTTGGGCTGGCGGACGAGTTCCATGGCGCAGGCGTCGGCGTACATGTGGCTGAGCGCCACGCCGCCGCCGAACTCGGCATGCGCGAGCGTGACTTCCTGGCGCCAGAAGAGGCCCGATTCCATGACGTTCGATTTCTCGACCGAGGTGACCTTGCCCGACCGGCCGCGTGCGATATCGAAGGCGACGCGGGCGACCCGCTCGATTTCGGGATGGGTATAGATGGCGGTGTCATAGCCGCGGCGCAGGCCGCCGGCTTCGTCAATGCCGCGGGGCGTGCCGAAATAGACGCCGCCGGTCAGTTCACGGACGATCATCAGGTCGAGGCCTTCGACCCGGTCGCGCTTCAGGCTGGAGGCGTCCACCAGCGCGGGGAAGCAGAAAGCGGGGCGAAGGTTTGCGAAGACGTCGAGTCCCTTGCGCAGGGCGAGGAGGCCGGCTTCGGGTCGCTTGTCGCGGGCCGCGCCGACCCATTTCGGGCCGCCGACCGCGCCGAGCAGGACCGCGTGGGACTTGCGGGCGCGCGCCAACGTCTCATCCGTCAGCGGAACACCATGCGCATCGAGGCTCGCGCCGCCGACAAGGCCGGTTTCGATCAGGATATCCGGCACGAGGAATTCAGCGATGCGGCGCGCTTCGGCGATGACTTCGGGACCAATGCCGTCACCCGGCAGGAGAAGGAGCGTCTTTTTCATGGGGTGCGGTCTCCGCGAACAGGCCTGACGGGCTGACTAGCGGGGCCGCGGCCAGCGCGCAACGGATCAGATGGGCTCGGGGTCGGCTTCGTAGAGGCGCAGCGAGCGGTCCGTGATGCCCAGCACGGGGAAGAATGACCGCCAGGTGTCCATGTGAGCTTCCTCGAAATGCGCCGCGAGGGCTGCGCGGCTTTCCCAGCGCTCGGTGACGCGCACGAGGCCGGGGTCGAGCACGTCGATGGCATAGGCATAGTCGATGCAGCCGGGCTCTGCGCGGCTGGCGCGAATCATCTGCTCCATCACCGGACGGGCGGCTTCAAGATTTTCCGGCGGGATCCGCACGGTGCCTTCGACGACGATCATGGCTGGGCCTCCGGGGGTTTGGCTTCGGGCTCGGCCTTTTCAGGCGTATGCTGTTTTTCGGGGATGCGGACGCCGGGGACTTCCGGCTTCACGCCGAAGGGATCGGTGTTGCAAGCGGCAAGGCCGGCGAGCAGGGCGAGCGGCAGGAGCAGGCGGGCGGCGCGGGGCATGGACGGTTCTCCGGTGATGGCCCGCGCTGGATCAGCGGGCGGGTTCGAGCCAGGGCATGGCGAGGCGGCGGCCGGTTTCGAAGGCGTCGATCTCGGGCGCGGCGGTGAGCGAGGCGCCGATCTCGTCGAGGCCCGCCATGAGGTTCGATTTGCGGCCGGGATCGACGTCGAACTTGTGGACCTCGCCGTCCGGCGTGGTGACGGTCTGGGTGGCAAGATCCACCGTGAAGATGTGGTTCGAGCCGCCGGCGGCCTTGGCCAATTTCTCGCAGACATCAACGGGCAGCCGGACCGGCAGGATGCCGTTCTTGTAGCAGTTATTGTGGAAGATGTCGGCGAAGCTGGGGGCGATGACGCAGGTGATGCCCTGGTCCAGCAGCGCCCAGGGCGCGTGCTCCCGCGAGGAGCCGCAGCCGAAATTCTCGCCGGCGATGAGGATCGACGCTTTGGCGTATTCCGGACGGTTCAGCACGAAGTCCGGATTCGGCGAGCCGTCGGCGTTCGTCTTCAGTTCGTGGAACAGGCCGGTGGCGAGGCCGGTGCGGGTGGTCGTTTTCAGGAACTGTTTCGGGATGATCATGTCGGTGTCGACATTCGACATCGGCTTGCCCTTCTCGAGGAGGGGCGCGGCAGTTCCGGTGAGAGCGGTGAACGGGGTCATCGCGGCAGTTTAATCGGCCCCGCCGGAAATGAATAGGGTGGGCACGTTCAGCGTGCCGTCCCGGACCGTGAACACGCGGGTGCCGGCGCGGCGGCCCGTGCGCACTTCGGAGACATTGAAGCCGAGGCCCGCGAGCCGGTCATGGGCCGCCTCGATATCGCCGACACGCCAAGTGAGGCCCCAGAAATTGTCCGGCCCCGCGGCATCTTCGGCCTGCGCAAGACGGTGCGCGATCTCGACCGTGAGGCCGCCGGTGCGGAAGAAGATGAGACGCACACCCCATTCCGGCGCGGTGCGGTCCATGGCGAGGCGCAGGCCGAGCTTGGCGCCATAGAGGGCCATCGCCCGGTCCGGGTTTGGCGTGTTGATCACGAGATGATCGAGTGCGTGGACGTGGCCGAGGGGAACCTCGGCCGGCTCGAGCGCGCCCTCGCCGGGTTCGACGAAGAACCAACGGATACCGGCCGTGCTGTCCTGCGGGGTGCGGAAGCTGCGCCAGGCGCGGCGCGCCTCGCGGTTCGTGTCTTCGCTCAAGCCTTCCTCTATGGCAGTCGGCGCGAGGGCGAGACGCGAGAGCGCACGGTGATCGCCCGCGATGTCACTGCTGCGGAAGGCTAGCGATTTGAGGCCGGGGCCTTCCTCGGTGATGCGGGCGCGCAAGTGCTCGGCGGACGATTCGTGCCCGGCGGGCGCGACAATTTCCAAAGCGGTATTGCCGAGCTGGAAGAGCGCCGTGGCGACGCCGCCATCCGAGACCGCGCGCCAGTCCGGCGCCCGGCCGAGGAGCGAGCCATACACGGCGGCGCCGATCTCGATCTCCGGCGCGAGGATCACGATGTGATCGACGCCGTTGATCATGCGAGGGCGCTGGCCTGCGGCAGGCAGTCGGTCACGCTCTTGAAGCCCGGCAGCGCTTCGACGCGGGCGAGCCAGGCGGAGAGGTTCGGGAAGGGCGCGAAGTCGATACCGGCCTGCGGGGCGTAGGCGGCGATGCCGTAGATATCGATGTCGGCGATCGTCGCGCCGTCGCCGACAAGCCAGGTGCGGCCTTCGAGCAAGGTATTGAGTTCCTTCAGCCCGGCCAGCGCGGTCTGGAGGTTTGCCTCGAGAACCTGTTCCGGGAACTTGGCGAAGCCGAGCTTGGCGCCGCGAGTGCGGTACACGCCGTGGGAGAGGTTGCCCGCGCCCCAGAGCTGCCATTCACGCGCGCGCAGGCGCTCGGCGCGGGAGGCGCCGCCGAACTGGCCGGTTTCGTCGGCGAGGTAATCGAGGATGACGGAAGACTGGCACAGCGTGATGCCGGTCTGGCTGTCTTCAAGGGCAGGCACCTGGCCGAAGCGGTTGCGGGCGAGGAAGTCCGGCGCCTTGTGTGCGCCGCTGCGAAGGTCGACATGCGTATAATTGAACGGCGTGTTCGTGAGATTGAACATCAGGCCGACCTTGTAGGCGGGGCCGGAGGCGAAGATGCCGTGAAGGGTGTAACGGGCCATGGTGTTTCCTCGGATGGTTTATGACCCGCAGTTATCACCATGGCCCGGACCTTGGCGAGCCCCGCCGCAGCGTACCCAAAGCGAGAGCCTTTAGAGACAGCTGGAAGTCGCCGATTCCATCCGATGGTCAAGCTCACTAACAACTAGATTTCGGCCGTGGCCGCCGTTAACTTGTCCTTCCCGGTTGGGTTCGGCGGGGGGGGGCGATATGGACACGACAGCAAGACCAAACGATGCACGCCGATACCCAATGGCCGCTGCCGGGGGCCTGTTCATCGCCTGCGCGGGTGCAGGGGTTCTTTTCGGCCTGATGATCGCTAAGGCAAACAATTCCGTCATGCCCATAGATCGAGGCGTGTTCTTCTTGTTCACCGCCGTCGGATTGACCTTGCTGTTCGGTTTCGGTCGCCGACTGTCCGGCGGCGTTCGCCCTTCGCGGCTCCAGTACGACGCGCTTGTCGCGGGCATATTGGTTGAGGTCGCTGGCCTTGCGGCGCTTCCCCATCTCCATGGGCATGGGACCGCGATCGCTTATTGGCTGAGTGTGCTCCTCATCGTCGGCTTGCACTTCTTGCCGATGGCACTCGCGTTCGGCCCAACCTCTGCGCTGCTGGGCATTTTATGCGCGAGCAACGCAGCGGTTGGGCTTTGGCTCCCCGAATGGTCGGGTTCGGCGCTGGTCGCGGACGGCATACTCAAGCTGTTACTCGGCGCGGCGATGGCTCGGCGCGCGCTTCGCACGTCTGGTTGAACCAGACCGACGAAAGACTGAGTTCACGGACAAATGCCTACCACTCTTGCCCCGTGTGCTTGGCTTGGGCCGCCAATACTCGTGATTAAACTTTAGGCCTGCTTTAGGCAGTTTTGGGCCAATAAAAGTCGTTTGGCGCGCTCCGGCGTTAAAGCCCTTCGAACAAGGCGGTGGAGACGTAGCGCTAGGCGAAGCTGGCGCGGATGACGACGAGGGTCTTGCCGGCCATCTCGG
>JAIXVM010000279.1 GCA_027482995.1 Hyphomonadaceae bacterium
CTCGCCGCGGTTGGCAATCAAGACTTTGCGGATGGGGCGGGGGTCGGTCATGCCTACTCGATCAAGACGAGCGGTTCGCCATATTCTACGGGCTGGGAATTCTGCACGTAGATGGCTTTGACGGTACCGGCGCGGTCGGCCTCGACAGGGTTGAAGGTCTTCATCGCCTCAACCAACATGAGAATGTCGCCCTTTTTCACCTTGTCGCCGATATTGATGTACGCTTTCGACTGCGGATCGGCGGACAGGTAAACCGTGCCGACCATCGGTGATTTGACAGCATGATCAGGAACGGTTGAGGCGGCGGCGACAGGGCCGGGGCCGGCCGGGAGCGCGAGAGGCGCCGCTGGGGCCGCAGCAGGCGCTGGCGCGGCCACGGCGGCGTGCACGACCTGGGTCGACTGGCGCGAGACGCGCAACTTCAGGCCATCATGCTCGATCTCGATCTCGCCGAGATCCCCCTCTCGGAGAATGGCGGCAAGCTCGCGGATCAGGCCGGTGTCCAGCTTGTTCTTCGAAGTACTCATGTTTTTAGCTCTCTCCCTGCCCGGATAACCGCAAAGCGGCTGTCAGCGCGAGTTCGTATCCAAAGGCACCTAGACCCGTGATCGTGGCGGTAGCAACTGGCGCAACATAGTTAACATGGCGGAAAGCCTCACGCGCTGCCGGATTGGACAGGTGGACTTCTATGATCGGAATTTTGAGTGTTTTCAAGGCGTCATGCAGGGCAATCGAGGTATGCGTATAAGCGGCCGCGTTGAGGATCAGGGCAGAGGCTTCGCGTCCCGCCTCCTGCACCCAGGTGACAAGCTCGCCTTCGCTATTGGTCTGACGCGTCACAATTCCTGCATTGCGCACCTGCGCGCGCAGCCGTGCGTGAATATCTGCCAGGGTATCCCGGCCGTAAATCTCGGGCTCGCGCGTGCCAAGCAGATTGAGATTCGGGCCGCCGAGGACATATACCGGTTTCGACATGGGCCTCCGTTTGCGCTGGAACGCCGCGTGTTGCAAGAGGGCAACAGGTTGCAGGCTGCCATGAAGATCATACTTAACGGTGAACCGCTCGAAATTGCGCCTGGCACGACTGTGGCCATGCTGGTTCTTCGCCTGTCAGGCGAGACAGGCCGGGACCCGCGCGGCATCGCGGTGGAGCGAAACCGGGAGATCGTGCCGAAGTCCGAACACGCCGCAACGGTGCTCGGCGAGGGCGACCAGATCGAACTTGTGCAGTTCGTGGGTGGCGGCTGACGGGCTTCGAAACCGTCCATAAACTGTCCATACGAACGGCCCGACTTATGGACGGTTCGGGCTGAATTTGAGGCGAGGCGTTGACGCGTC
This sequence comes from Hyphomonadaceae bacterium, assembly GCA_027482995.1. Lineage (GTDB taxonomy): Bacteria > Pseudomonadota > Alphaproteobacteria > Caulobacterales > Hyphomonadaceae > Hyphomonas. The sequence goes on from JAIXVM010000279.1 coordinate 1,339, forward strand.
CGGCAAGGACGGCCAGATCACCGCGCATGTCCGAATTGCCATCCAACGACCCGCTCATCATCGCCGGCAAGGCGTATGCGTCTCGCCTGATCGTGGGAACGGGCAAGTATGCCTCCTACCAGCAGAACGCCGATGCGGCGCGGGCGGCAGGGGCAGAGATCGTGACCGTGGCGCTGCGCCGGGTGAACCTGTCCGACAAGACGCAGGAAATCCTGTCGGACTTCGTCAAGCCCACGGAGTTCACCTACCTGCCGAATACGGCGGGGTGCTACACGGCCGAGGACTCGGTGCGCACGCTGCGTCTCGCGCGCGAGGCTGGCGGCTGGAACCTCGTGAAGCTGGAAGTGCTGGCGGATCAGAAAACGCTGTACCCGAACATGCCGGAGACGCTGAAGGCCGCCGAGGCGCTGATCAAGGATGGCTTCGAGGTGATGGTGTATTGCTCGGATGATCCGGTCTATGCGCGCCTGCTGGAAGAGGCGGGCTGCTGCGCAATCATGCCGCTCGGCTCGCTGATCGGGTCGGGACTCGGCATCATGAACCCGGTGAACATCCGGCTCATTGTAGAAGCGGCGCGCGTGCCGGTGATCGTCGATGCGGGTGTGGGCACAGCGTCGGACGCAGCGATCGCGATGGAGCTTGGCTGTGATGGGGTGCTGATGAATACGGCCATTGCGGTGGCGAAGGATCCGGTACGCATGGCGCGCGCGATGAAGCATGCGGTGATCGCGGGCCGCGAGGCCTATCTTGCGGGACGGATGCCGAAGAAAATGTACGCCGATCCGAGTTCTCCGCTCGCCGGTCTGATCTAGGCGGCCACGTGATCAAGGCGCGCGACTTCGACCTTCTGGTGTTTGACTTTGACGGCACGCTGGCCAACAGCGCCGGCTGGTTCCGGTCGATCCTGCCGGACATTGCCAAGCGCTTCGGGTTTCGTTGTCCGGATACGGACGAACTTGAAGTGTTGCGGCACAAGCCACCGCGCGAAGTGATGCGCATCCTGAAGATTCCGGGATGGAAGCTGGTTTTCATAGCGATGCATGTGCGCAAGCGGGCCGCCAAGGCCGAGGCGTTCCCGCTATTCGATGGCGTGCCGGAACTGCTTCAGCAGATTGCTGCCAAAGACATCCGCATCGCTGTTGTCTCTTCAAATGCAGAGGCCAACGTCCGCCGGGCGCTCGGGCCGGAGCTCAGTGCGAAGGTGGCTGCCTGGAGCTGCGGCGCGGGCATGTTCGGCAAGGCCAAGCATTTCCGCGTCGTTTTGCGCGCGCTGAACGTGAAGCCGGAGCGAGCGCTGAGCGTGGGTGACGAAATTCGTGACATCGAAGCGGCGCGCGATGTCGGGCTGAAGGCGGCGGCCGTGACCTGGGGTTTCGGCATGAAGCCTGCGCTTCAGTTGGCAAATCCGGATGTGATGTTCGAGACGGTGGGCGAGCTCATCGGCTTCTTCGCGGGAGGCGCGGCAGACTGAAGGGGCTCTCGGTGCCCGTCTAACCCGTTTACGCCCGGTCCGCGTTGGGCATAATAAAACTCCTGGCGATTGCTCGATGCGAAGTCGCAAAGCGGAGTTTTAGAGAAATGCGTAGTATATCCACCCATTTACTTTAAATATTCACCACGGATGGCAATCGCGGGGCCGTGGCGTCACTTGATAAATTCCGGACTGATATATATCATTTCATCCTAGGTGGGGAAATGGTGTGGGCCAAACGATAGAAAATCGGGCTGACGCGAAAAGCTATTGGTTGCGGGGCGATCCAGGAACCAATCAGGCTTACGATGCGATTGTGGTCGGCTCTGGTGCGGCGGGCGGCGTGGC
>JAIXVM010000129.1 GCA_027482995.1 Hyphomonadaceae bacterium
AGAACAGGAACAGGATTTTCAGCATGAACCAGAACAGTCCGGACAAGCTGAGAAGGAGCGGCGGCAGCGCGTTCGCGATGTCCGGACCGAGCGCGATCGGCCCGTGCCATCCGCCAAGGAACAGGATCGTCATCATTGCGCACATCAGGACGATGTTCAGGTACTCGCCGAGCATGAACAGCAGGTACGGTGTCGAGCCGTATTCCACCTGATAGCCGGCCACGAGTTCTGATTCCGCTTCCGGCAAGTCGAACGGAGGCCGGTTCGTCTCTGCCAGAGCCGAGATGAAGAAGATCACGAACATCGGGAACATCACGATGATCAGAGGGAAATTCTGGAAGCTGAACGCGTGCCAGTTCTGCAGGCCGCCAACCTGGTTGTTGACGATGTCACTGAGGTTCATCGACCCGACCATCAGGATCACGGTGATGATCACGAAGCCGATGGAGACCTCGTAGGACACCATCTGGGCCGCCGAACGGAGCGCCCCAAGGAAGGGATACTTTGAGTTCGACGCCCACCCGCCCATGATGATGCCATAGACGACAAGCGAGCTGATCGCGAACAGATACAGGATCCCGACGTTCAGGTCCGAGATCACCCAGCTCGTTCCGCCTTCAAGACCCGGAGCCACCGGAATGGCCGCCCAGGCTGCAAACGCCAGCGTACAGGTCAGGATCGGCGCGAAGATGAAGACGAACTTGTTGGCGCCCGCCGGAATGACGATTTCCTTGAGCAGGAACTTCCCGAAATCCGCGAAAGACTGAAGCAGGCCGAACGGACCGACGACGTTCGGACCCTTCCGCATCATCACGCCTGCCCAGACCTTCCGGTCAAGCAGAAGCAGGAACGCAATCGAAATCAGGAGAACGAGCGTAAACAGCCCGATCTGGCCGAGCACCAGAAGCGGCGGCCAGAGGCTCCCCAAAGACTCGATGGCATTGCTCATGGCGCCGCCCTACTCCGCTGCCACGGCGGTGTCTAGGCTGGTCGCCAGCGCTGAACACTCAGCCATCGTCCGGGAAGCCCGTGCGACCGGATTTGACAGGTAAAAGTCGTCGATGGCGTGACCGAACGGATCGCAGCCCAGGCTGACGGAACTTGCCGGGACGGCCGCACTCAGCGCAGCAACACCCTTTGCGCCCGGGGCATATCCGCGCCCCGAAAACGGCGTGTTCTCGCCCGCCTTGCCACGGAGCACCGCGCGCAGTTCGTCGGCTGTGTCATACGGAAGCACCTTGCCGAACAGTCCGGACAACGCCCGGAAGATCGCCCAGCCCTCGCGTGCCTCGCCTTTCGGCTGCACAGCGCGCGTGGTCATCTGCACACGGCCTTCGGTATTGACATAGGTCGCACTGATTTCGCTGTAGGCGGCGCAGGGCAACACGATATCGGCGCGGGAAGCCCCAGCATCACCGTGCGTCCCGACATAGATCACGGTCGAGCCAGCGAGGCGGGACAAATCAACCTCGTCAGCACCAAGCAAGACGACCGCCTTCAAGCTGCCATCCAGAATTTCGCGTGTGGCTTTACCGCCATCAGCCGGCACAAAGCCTGCATCCACGGCGCCCACCCGGCCAGCGGCCGTGTGCAGCATGCCATAACCGGCCCATCCGTCTGCGACGGCGCCGACGCTTTGCGCCAGCCCCAGCGCCGCGGACAAAACCGCTGCGCCATCAGCCCGGCAAACGGCCGCTTCCCCGATGACGATCATCGGCTTGGCCGCGCCCTTGAAGAACGCCCGGACAGCCTCCGAATTCAGCGCATCCGGCGAATTGCCAAAGTGCTCATAGGGATAGGTCAGGTCAGCCGCAGGGCCGACAACACCCACCTTCAGTTTGCCCCAGAGCCAGCTTTTCCGGATCCGCGCATTCCAAACCGCCGCTTCGACGCGGGGATTGGTGCCGACCAAAAGCAGGGCATCGGACTCTTCCACACCGGCAAGGGTCGGATTGAGAAGGTAGTGTTCACGAACGCCGCTCAGACCATATTGAGCGCCTGCCGGACGACAGTCGGTATTCTTGACGCCGAGGGACCGGAAGAAATCCAGAGCGGCTTTGGCCTGCTCGGCTTCGATGAGATCGCCCGCCACCACACCGATCTGATCGGCGCCAACTGACAAGGCCGCCTTCACGGCGTCCAGCGCTTCGGGCCAAGTCACCGCCTGCAGCTTGCCGTTTCGGCGCACATAGGGCCGATCGAGACGCTGGCGCGCGAGGCCGTCCCAGACGAAGCGCGATTTGTCGGACAACCACTCTTCGTTCACGTCTTCGTTCGTCTCTGGCAGGATGCGCATCACGGCATCGCCCTTCGAGTCGATGCGGATCGCCGCGCCCATGGCGTCCATCACGTCGATGGAGGACGTCTTGCGCAGCTCCCATGGCCGCGCATTGAACGCATAGGGCTTGGACGTCAGCGCGCCCACCGGGCACAGATCAATGACGTTGCCGGAGAGCTCCGAAATCAGCGACTTCTCGAGATAGGTGGTGATCTCGGCCGTCTCGCCGCGAGAGATCATGCCGATCTCTTCCACACCGGCGACCTCCGCGACGAACCGCACGCAG
>JAIXVM010000130.1 GCA_027482995.1 Hyphomonadaceae bacterium
CTCGCCGAGAGCGTTTCGCCAGCGCGCGCAAGAATCGCGACGGCACAATCACTAGCGCCAAGCCGCCACAAACAAAAACGCCGCGGAGATGATCCGCGGCCCTCGTTGATTTCCCGGGCAGATGACCGGGGGTTTCGATGGCTAGCTGTGATAGGCCGCTTCACCATGAGAGGTGATGTCGAGACCTTCTTCCTCGCCCTCTTTCGAGATGCGCAGGAGACCCAGGACCCGCAGGACACCGAAGACGATGAGGCTGCCGACGCCCGACCAGACAATCGTCACGCCGACGCCTTTGAGCTGGGCTGTCAGCTGGAACATCATGTCATAGGCCGCGACCGGACAGACAGCGAGCACGGCGCCGTCGGCCGAGCAGCTGAGATAGTCGACGACACCGGCGCCGCCCCAGGCGGGGTTGACGACGAAGGCCGTGCCGATGGCGCCGACGATACCGCCGACACCATGGATGCCGAACACGTCGAGCGCATCGTCATAGCCGAGCATGGACTTGAGCGCCGAGCAGGCGAACAGGCAGACCGGGCCAACGACGAGACCGAGGACGATAGCGCCCATCGGCCCGGCAAAGCCGGCCGCCGGGGTGACCGCCACGAGGCCGGCCACGATGCCCGAGCAGAGGCCGAGCAGGCTCGCCTTGCCGCGGGTGAGCCATTCCGTGATCACCCAGGCGAAGCCAGCGGCGGCCGGGGCGAGGAAGGTGTTCGCCATGGCGAGCACGGCATAGTAGTTCGACTCGAGGTTCGAACCCGCGTTGAAGCCGAACCAGCCGAACCAGAGAAGGCCTGTACCGATCAGCACCATCATCAGCGAGTGCGGCGGCATCGGCTCTTTCTTGTAGCCGAGGCGTTTGCCGAGAACGATGGCGCCAACCAGGGCCGCGATGCCGGAATTGATGTGCACGACCGTGCCACCGGCGAAGTCCAGCGCGCCGAAGCCCCAGATCAGACCGGACGTCACGCCCTCAGGGTTTGAGGCCACGAGGTCCGGGCCCGGCCACCACCAGACCATGTGGGCCATCGGGTAGTACACGAGCACGGGCCAGACGATCGCGAAGATCACGATGCCCGTGAATTTCACGCGCTCAGCCAGGCCGCCGAAAACCAGCGCGACGGTGATACAGGCGAAGGTCATCTGGAACACGATGAACACGAGTTCCGGCAGATAGATGCCTGTGGAGAAGGTGGCGACGAGGTTGTCGGAGAGGTCCGTACCCGCATCCATGAGGAAGAACCGTGCGGTGCCGCCGATGAATGTGTCGAGCGCGCCGGGGCCTGTCGTGAACGAAAGGCTATAGCCGACGAGGGCGTACATGATCATGCCGATCGCGGTGACCGTGCCGACCTGCATCAGGACCGAGAGCGCGTTCTTGGTGCGGACCAGGCCGCTATAGAACAGCGCGAGACCCGGGAGGATCATCAGGAAAACCGCCATCGTTGAGACGAGCATCCAGGTGACGTCGCCCTTGTCGACGGTCGGTTCCGGAACGGTGATCCCTGCGTCCTGAGCCCAGGCGGTCCCCGCCGCGAGCAGTGACAACGGCGCTAACATTGCCCCGCGTATCCATTGTCCAGTCATTCGGCCCATAGGCCCCTCCTTATGTTACACACCTGCAGAGCCCGGGACCCCCCGTACTCTCCCAAGGCCGATATGATTTCGGCTGCCCGGAAAAGTCGCACATGAGACGCGGAGGGCCTCCGATTCGAGGGCTGGTTGGTTAAACCTTGGGCACGGATGCGGCCTAACGCCCAATTCGCCGCCATAGCTGGACGCCGCAGTGCAGCATCGCTACCTCCTTCACATGACTGAAACCGAGACCGCCCCCTTCCCCGGCAAGCCCGCGCAGACCGAACTGGCGGTGATCGGCGCCGGGCCGGCCGGCACGGCGTTGGCCATCTTGGCGGCGCAGGCCGGGTTTGCAGTAACGCTGGTCGACGCGCGGCCTGAAGTTGCAAAAAACACATCCGATACAAGGACTTTCGCCGTTGTTCGCGGAAGCTGGCGCCTGCTCTGCGCCACCGGGATCGAGCCCGACCTGCGCCCCGTGATCACACCGCTCAACGGGTTGGAAGCTGAAGATGGCGGCACCCACTGGTTCGGGGCGCCGCATGCGGCGTTCAGCACCGAAGACCTGAACCCGGACGGAGACGGTGCACCCCTCGGCCAGATGGTGCCCGCCGCGGCCTTACAGGCAGCGCTCGACGCGCGCGCTGGCAGCACGCCGGGGCTGACCTGGCTGCGGGGTGCCCGCTTTTCGGGCATGACGCCCGGGGCGGCGAAATCCACCATCCAGCTTGAAGACGGACGCGTGATCGAGGCCGGTCTCGTGGCGGCCTGCGACGGCTTCAATTCGGCCGTCCGCCAATCTCTCGGCATCCGGACCGAGGGGCGCGGCTACGGAAAATCGGTGTTTGCCGCTGACGTCACGCTTTCCCGGCCGCATGACGGCATTGCCCGCCAATTGTTTACCCCGGAAGGCCCGTTCGCGACCCTTCCCCTGCCCGGCAACCGGGCGAACCTTGCCTGGTACATGAAGACCGGCGCCGCCGAGACGCTGGCAAAGTTGCCGAAGGAGGAGATCGAGGCGGAACTGAACGCGCGCTTTTCCCGTTTTGCCGGCGAGATGCACCTCGACGGCCCGGCGCTCTCCTATCCGCTGGTGATGCAGATTGCCGTGTCGATGGTGGGCCCGCGCACCGCGCTGCTCGGTGACGCCGCGCGGCGGATCAACCCGCTGGCGGGGCAAGGCCTGAACCTTGGCTTCAAGGACGTTGGTGCGCTGATCGATGTGATGACGGATGCGCGAGCCGCCGGCCTCGACCCCGGCAGCGACACCGTGCTCGCGCAGTACACGGAATGGCGCCGGTTCGATGCGGCCGCGACCGCCATGGCGATGGACATGATCGACCGCGTTTTCTCGAACGACAATGCCGTGCTGAAACCGCTGCGCGGCCTCGCCTTGATGGCGGCGAACCGGATTGCGCCGCTGCGACGCGCGATGGCCCGGCAGGCCAGCGCGGACCAGGATCATTTGCCGAGCTTGATGCGGTAGGACGAGGCGCCTAGTCCCCGACCGTCAGGGCCCGGAGGATGTTCCAGGTGTAGAGGCCGCTGGAGTGGCCGTCGGAGAAAAAAAGGCGGACGGCATAACGGCCAACGGGCTCAGCCTTCAGCACACGGATGTCATCCGGCACGGGCGCTTGCGGGGGCTTCGGGCCGCGGCCATGACCCTGGACTTCCGCGGACGGACTTTCCTCCCGCAGGCGCCTGTAGCCGACGCGGCCGGACTTGCCGTCATCGAATTCGGCGAGGAGTTCCTGCGCGCCGGCGCGGAAGGTCAGACGGGCGGGCCAGGCAGGGGCGGTCATGCACCCTCCCCTTCTTCGGGTGCGTCATCGAGGTTTGCGGACAGGTCGGGCAAGGCGTCTAGGTCGCGCGCTTCCTCAGGCAACATGATCGGTATGCCGCCGCGGATCGGGTAGGCGAGGCGCGCCTTCTTCGATACGAGCTCATTCGCCGCACGGTCATAAGACAGCGGCTGGCGGGTGAGCGGGCAGATCAGCAGTTCAAGAAGGCGCGGATCTATGCCGTTCGGCGTGAATACGGCGGGCGGTTCGGGATCGGTCATGGGGGCCTCTATTGCACGGGGCCGGCGGCGCCGCCACCACCGCTCATTTCCATGAGGGCGATCAGCGTACGGGCGCGTTCGGCGAGGGATCCGGCCTCCAGTAGAGCCTGCTTCTCGACCGCAGAGAAAGGACAACCCGCCGCCAGCGCGTGCACCAATGTTTCCATCGGCGCATCCTCGACGGCGCTCCAGTCCGCCTGCAGTCCGTGGACGGAGATATAGGTGCGCAGCGCCCGCATCATGTCGCTGCGGTCCGGCAGGCCGTCTTCGGACGCGGCGCCGAGATCGGCCGCGAACGCAGACCAGTCCGCCGCGACCTGCCGGTAAGGCGTCGTCACGGGGAGCTCGCGGGCGGCGGTGAAGCGGCAGATGCCCGTGAGGGTGACAATGTAGCGGCCGTCATCGGTTTCGCTATAGCTGGTGATGCGCCCGGCGCAGCCGACGCGGGCGATCTCGGGTCGCTCACGCGAGCCGCCCATCGACTGGATCATGCCGATCAGCCGGTGGCTGCGCATCGCGTCGTCGAACATGTTGAGATAGCGCGGCTCGAAAATGTTGAGCGGCAGTTCCCACCGGGGAAACAGCATCGCGCCCGGCAACGGGAACACGGGCAGCGTGTCCGGCAGGTCACTCGTCTTGCGGTACTGCGCCATCACGTGTCCTCGGGCTGTGTCTGGGGACAAGGTGGGGCGAACCCCCGAACAGGCAATCTCAGGCAAACATCAGAGATGCAAGACGGCGGCGGCCTTCGATCGTGACCGGATCGGTAGCACCGGCCGCCTCGAAAACCTGCAGGAGTTTCTCCTTCGCCTTGCCCTCTTCCCAGGTGAGCTTGGCGGTCAGGATGATCAGCAGGTGATCGGCGGCGTCCTTGTAGCGGCCTGCGGCAGCGTAATGCTCGGCGAGTTCGAAACGCTTCGCGTGGTCGCCCGGATTGGCGGTGACAGCGGAGAGCGCGGCATCAAGCTCCGTCGGCTCCGGCGCCGCGGCCGCCATTTCGATCGCAAGGCGCACGCCTTTGACGACGCTTTCATTGCGCTTGGCTTCGGGCACCATTTCGAGCGTGGCCAGCGCCCGGTCCGTGTCGCCATTGGCGAGGTAGCAGCGGGCGAGGCCGGCGATGGCGGCCGTGTTTTCTGGATCTTCCTGGATCACAGCAGCGTAGATTTCGGCGGCGAGCGGGATGTCACCAGCCTGGCTGGCGGCCTCTGCCTGGGTCAGCGCCTCGGCGATGACCTGGGCGCTGTCCGTGCCGCCGAGCAGGCGCTCGATGAAGGCGGAGACCTGCGATTCCGGGAGGGCGCCCATGAAGCCGTCCACCGGGCGGCCCTTGTGGAAGGCGTAGACGGCCGGGATCGAGCGCACGCCGAGCTGGCCGGCATAGGCGGGGTGTTCCTCGGTGTTGATCTTGACGAGCTTGACCGCGCCTTTCTTGGCTTCGACCACACGCTCGAGGATCGGGCCCAGCGTGCGGCACGGCCCGCACCACGGCGCCCAGAAATCGACGATCACGGGCTGGGTCATCGACGCTTCGACGACATCGGCCATGAAGCCCTGGTCGGTGCCGTCACGAGTGTGCTGGAGGCCTGCGGTTGCCATGTCGGGTGTCCCTTAAGTTTCAGGCCGCAAGATGGGATGTCGCCGGAAAATCTGCAAGCGCGTGTGGCGCTGGCGGCCGCTTTCCGCATAAACGCCAGCCAACCGCCCTGTTTAGGCCGGGTTCAGGCCCCTACCTGTATTTCCTGACTGAAGGTCATCAAAGGAGACCGGATACATGATGCACTTGATCGCCAGTATGAGCGCCGCCGCCCTGATCATGGGCGCGCCCGTGACGATGGGCCTGAAACAGGTCCAGCCCTCCCCGTCCATCTCCGCGCCGGCCAAGACAACCAAGCCGCTGACGGCGGCCGAACGCACCAAGCTGCTGAAAGAAGCGGCCAAGGGCCTCGCAGCCGTGAAAACGGCGCGCGGCAAGTTCGAGCAGTATTCGCCCGATGGCGCCTTCTCCACCGGCCAGTTCGCCATGTCGCGGCCCGGCAAGGTGCGCTTCGACTATGATGATCCGGTGCCGCTGCTGCTGGTCAGCGACGGCACGACCGTGGCCCTCCAGGACGCCGATCTCGAGACGACGGACCGCGTGCCGCTGTCCTCGACGCCGCTGTCGCTCCTCTTGTCCGACAAACTCGACTTCGAGAAAGAGGCCGAAGTGGTGGATGTGCGCCGCACGGCGGACGCCACCAACATCACGGTGCGCGACAAGACCGGTGATATGGAAGGCACGCTGACCGTGGTGCTGTCGAAGGCGGACAATACGCTGACCGGCTGGCGGACGGTGGACGCCAATGGCGGGCGCACCTCGGTGCTGCTGACGAGCGTCGAAACCGGCGTGAAACTCAACCCCCGCCTTTTCATCCTCAAGGATTTCGACAACCGCTAAGCGGAATTACCTTCAATTAACTTGCGAATCACAAACCGAGTGACATAATTGCCACATCGACGGATCGGAAACCCCGCGCAGCACTGACCCCCCGCTGCGAACTTCCTGAACCGCCGAGACCGGCCCTAACCCCGCCGGTTCATAAACAGACGCTCCTTGCAGCGTCCGGCGCGCCCGAACCACCCCGCGTTCGGGCGCGTTGACGTTTAAGGGCGGACTGATAGGCAGGGTCATGCCCAAGCCCCTCAAGATTGTCAGCTGGAACATCAACTCGGTGCGTCTGCGTGCGCCGAATGTCGAAGGTTTCGTCGCCGCCGAGAAGCCGGATGTGATCTGCCTTCAGGAAACAAAATGCCAGGACGGCGAGTTTCCGTTGAAGGCGTTCAAGGAGATGGGCCTCGGTCATGTGCTGATGCGTGGCCAGAAAGGCGGGCACGCCGGTGTCGCGATCGCGTCACGCCTGCCGTTGGAAGCCGCCGACACGCCGGACCTCTGCCGCGAAGGCCACGCGCGCTGCATCGCGGCGCGGTTGCCGTCGGGTCTCGAGATTCACAACATCTACCTGCCGGCCGGCGGCGATGTGCCGGACGCGGCGGTGAACGACAAGTTTGCCCACAAGCTCGATTTCCTCGACCGGCTGGGCCCCGGCTACAAGAAGCTCAAGAAGGGTGTGCCACGGATCCTCGTCGGTGATCTCAACGTCGCGCCGCACGAGAACGACGTCTGGTCGCACAAGCAATTGCTCGGGATTGTCTCGCATACGCCTGAGGAAACCGAGCGGCTGGAAGACGCGCGCAAGACGGCAGGGTTTGCCGACATTGGCCGCCTGTCCGTACCGGACGAGCAGAAGCTCTACACCTGGTGGAGTTACCGCGCGGCGGATTGGGCGGCGGCGAACAAGGGTCGGCGGCTCGACCATAGCTGGGCCAACAAGGACGCGCTCGCGGACACGAAGGTGGACAGTTTCCGGGTACACCTCGCCTGGCGCGGCGGCTGGAAACCATCCGACCACGCACCAATCAGCGTTGCGGTGAAAGTTTAGAGGCCTGCTTCAACGCACGCGCAACGCTCAGGATGAGCCGTTCTCGCCGGTGCAATCCGTTTCTAGGCCTGCAGCCTGTAGCCGCCGGGGTCGGTCATCAGCAGGCGCGCGTTGCCCGGATCGGGCTCGACCTTCTGGCGCAGGCGGTAGATGTGGGTTTCCAGTGTGTGCGTCGTCACGGCGGCGTTATAGCCCCAGACTTCCGAGAGCAACGTCTCGCGGGCGACGGCTTTGCCCCCTGCCCGGTAGAGATACTTCAGGATCTCGGTTTCCTTCTCGGTGAGCCGGATGCGTTTTCCCTCTTTGGTGCGCAGCGTCTTGGTCGAGGGACGGAATTCGTAGGGGCCGATCTCGAAAGTTGCGTCTTCCGTCTGTTCGAAACTGCGCAGCTGGGCGCGGACGCGGGCGAGCAGGACCGAGAAGGTGAACGGCTTGCCGACATAGTCATTCGCGCCCGCATCCAGGCCGGCGACGGTGTCGGCCTCGCCGGTACGGCCCGTGAGCATGATGATCGGCGCGCGGACACCGGCGGCGCGCAGGCGGCGGCAGGTCTCGATGCCGTTGATGCCGGGCATGTCCACATCCAGCACGATCACGTCCACACGTTGGGCCGCAGCATGGACCAGCGCCTCTTCGCCGGTACCCGCCGTAAGCACGGCAAAGCCCTCGCTCAGCTCGAACTGCTCGGCCAGCGTATCGCGGAAATCCGCCTCGTCATCGACGATCAGGATGTGTTTCTTGGCCGTCATCACGAAAATCCTTCAATGCCAGCATGGGCTTAGACCCTGCCGCCCCTTGGCGCTGGCCACCCCGGGCTGCATAGTTCGGGCAGTAAGCCGTAGCCAATAACATTCCCGGGAGCCGAGACTGGCAAGCCGTTTTACTGCCTTTGCGAATGGGCGCTTTGAAGGCGAAGGGCTCACCTTTCGCTGCGCGCTCGGCAAGGGCGGCGTCAGATCGGCAACCGGGAAACGCGAAGGCGACGGCGCCTCCCCCAGTGGCGACTGGCCTGCCCGGCGCGTGTTTTACCGCCCGGACAGGGGAGCGATGCCGGAAACCGGGCTGCCGGTTCTGGCGCTGCGGCCCGAGGATGGCTGGTGCGATGATCCGGCCGAGCCGGACTATAACCGTCTCGTGCCCCTTCCCTGCCGGGGAAGCCATGAACGGCTTTGGCGCGCAGACGGCGTTTACGACCTGATCGTCGAGCTGGGCTTCAATGATGAGCCGGCCCTGCCGGGCATCGGGAGCGCGATTTTCCTGCACGTCGCCCGGCCGGATTATCCGCCGACGGAGGGCTGCGTCGCGCTGGCGGAGACGGATTTGCGGGCGGTGCTGAAATTGTTGGGCGGCGGTTCGGTGATCGCGGTCCGGGCTTAGACACGTTCACCGAACAGCGCTGTGCCGACGCGGACATGGGTTGCGCCATAGCGGGCGGCGAGCGCGTAATCCCCACTCATGCCCATCGACAAGGTTGCGAGCCCGTGGGCCCGGGCGAGCTTGGCGAGCAGCGCGAAGTGCGGCCCGGCGGGCTCTCCCACCGGCGGGATGCACATGAGCCCCTCGATCTCGAGGCCGAAGTCTTCGCGCGCCTGACCGAGCAAAGCGGGCAAGTCACGAGGTGCAACGCCGGCCTTCTGGGGTTCCTCGCCGGTATTGACCTGGACCAGCAGGCGGGGACGGCGGCCGGTCTTGACGATGGCGGCGGCGAGCGCGGCAACGAGCTTCGGCCGGTCGAGCGTTTGGATCATGTCGAAAAGGCGCACGGCGTCTTCCGCCTTGTTCGACTGTAGCGGGCCGATGAGGTGGAGTTCGAGGTCCGGGAGGATTTCCCGGCGGGCAGCCCAGTGGGCCTGGGCTTCCTGCACGCGGTTTTCGCCGAACACGCGCTGACCCGTGGCGAGCATCGCCTCCAGCGCCGCATCGGTCTGCGTCTTGGATACCGCAATCAGCACCGGCGGCGGGTTCGCGGCCGCCGCCAGCTCGGCGAGGATCGCGTCGCGGCGTTTGGAAATTCCGGCTTCCGGCGTATCGGTCATGAGCATGAGCCTAGAACCCGAAAGCCGGGCGCAGCGCAAGCTGATCGCCGCCGCACGCACCAGCGCGGGCCATTTGCCACCTGCCCTGCCCCGGACCTTGTTCGTGACCGACCCGGCGCGGACGCCGGATCCGTTTGCCGTAGCGCGCCGCTTGCCCGCAGGGTTTGGCGTGGTTTACAGGCATTTCGGGGCCGCGAACCGAGCGGACGTCGCGCACGGTCTCGCGCAGGTCTGCGCCCGGCGCGGACTGGTCTTGCTGGTGGCGGCGGATCCGGAGCTGGCGGCCAGCGTCGGCGCGGACGGCGTGCATTGGCCATTCAGGCTGGCGCAGCAAGCGCGGCGCTGGCGGGGGCGGTTCGCCGTGCAGACAGTCAGTGCCCATTCGGGGCGGCAATTGCGTACTGCGGCCGGATTGTCCGTGGATGCGGTCTTGCTGTCCACCGTGTTTGCCTCAGGCAGCGCAAGCGCAGGGCGGCCACTTGGCGCGCTTCGATTCCGGCAGTTGGCTCGCGGGGCTCGCCTGCCGGTCTATGCGCTGGGCGGCGTCACGGCAGACGCAGCGGCGACGATTGCCTCGGTGGCAGGATTTGCGGCGGTCGAGGGAATGGCGCCCTTTGCCGGGCGGGGTGGCTAGAACTTGAACGCGGACTTGAGCCGGATACCGGCCTCAACGCTCTGGTTTTCCCAGCGCGCGGAGTCGTTCAGTTCGTTCAATTCTTCCGCGCCGATGCTGACTTCACCGCCGACCGAGAAGCGCGGTGTGATCTTGAAGGTCGCGCCGGCCTGGACTTCCTCGCGTGGCAGCGGCGAGGTTCCGAGGCGGGTGAACTTGTCGACGCTCAGTTCCCAGCGCGAGTTCCCGCCAAGACGCATGGAGAAATCCTGCGACGGCTCAGCTTGCCATTGCGGACGGTTTTCAGCCGGTTTTGCCTCGGAGAACTGGCGATACCATTCGGCGCGGGCAGAATTCGTTTCCGAGGAGGTTGGCGCCTCGATGCGGATAGCGTCGTCGCTCGACGTTACTTGTGCGAAAGCCGGGGCCGAGAAGGCCGCCGCTGCAAGCGCAAAAGAAAGAGCAAACCGTCCACGCATGTCCATCATCCTGAACCCTGTGGATAGTCTGCTCAGGGTACTAATGAAAGATTAACAATCGGAAACGCTGGGCTTTTAACCAGAGAGTGTGATTTCGATCACAATCCCATCGGTCTTTTCTCGTATTGAGGGCGCTAGCGGAAGCTGGTTTCCCGTAAACCGGGTGTCCAGCCTCTGCCAACCGCCGACGACCCGGACGTTTTCACCGAAGTCACGGCCCACGGACAGGCCGACCGTCTCTGATTCGGCCTGCGCGGCATCGTCGGTGGCGTCCACAAACTCCAATCCGGCGTCGATCTTGCCAAACGTCATCCGCAGGGCTGCCGAGAGCGCCGAGTAGTCGCCGCCCGTCACAGCCAGGCCGTTATTGCTGCTCAGGTAACTCACCCCGAAGGCGAGTGACGAGAATTCCACAGACCCTCCGGCCGACCAGGTCTCGACCCGGTCATAGGCGCCCGGCAGGGCCACCTGCGCCGCGTCCGCCTCACTATAGGCCGCGCCCGCCCGCAGTCGCACGCCGCTGCGCGGCAGCCGGCGGGAGACATTCAACGCGACCTCGACGGCATTCTCGATGTCCGGGCCGGACGTGGGATCCCGGTCAAGACCGCTGGCATTGGCTTCCGGGGTCAGCGAAACACCCGCACGCACGCCGAGAATGCGCGGGGTTGCGTAGCTGACCTTGAGGGACGGACCGGTCAGGTCATGGTCAGTCCGGGCGAGGACCTGGCCCGACGGGTCAAGCGTCGGATTGACCAGCGCAGCGTGCCGGAAGAGCGACGGCGCACCTTCGAAGAACCGGGTGGCAACGCCGTCATCGAGACCAGCGCGCAGCTCGCCGTAGCCGCCCTCTATATAAAGGTAACCGGTTTCAAGGCGCGCGCGGGGGCCGGCATCGCCGGGCGAGGCGCCCCGTGCGAGGCCGCTGAAAGCGCCAGGGGCAGAGACGATGGCGGGCGCTGGCCCAATAATGCCGCTGAATGCCGGCCGGGCCGGATTATCCTTGTCCAGGCCGCCGGAGCTGCGAAACCCGAGGATGGCGCCGGAACCGAGCACGAAGTTCGCCTCAAAGGCACCGCGCAGCGTATAGAGGAAGGATTCGTCGGCGTCCGGCGCGGCGATGACGGCTGCCTCGTAGGTGGCGGCGGTCTCGATGCCGCCGGCATCGTCCCAGACATCCTGCGCAGCGGCAGGGGTCGCGGTGGCCGCCAGCGCAAGAACCAGACCTGTCAGAGAATGCCGCATCTTGGTGCTCCGCCGCGCGAACCTTCGGGACGGCCATGCGCAGAACGACACTGGCGAGGCCATAACCCCCTTGTTATACACGCCCCGTGAACAAGGTCTTGCACGCGGGAACACAAGAATGATGAAGCCCATGACTGCCGCCGCCATTGCTGCGATGATCGCCCTGAGCGGATGCCTCTCGGGCGGTAACTCGAAATCGGCAGAGAACGCCGCCGCCGAGTCTGTCGGCGCCGCGAATCCTTATCTCTGGCGCGCAACCCTCGACACCATGTCGACCCTGCCCGTCGTCAGCGCCGACCCGATTGGCGGCCTGGTGATCTATGACTGGAAGACATACGAAGACGCCCCCGCCGAACGGATCAAGGCGACCGTCTATATCCTCGACTCGCGCCTGCGCGCCGACGGAGTGAAGGTCAGCGTTTATCGCCAGACCAACAAGGACGGCACCTGGACCGACGCAGCAGTGGACGCTGAAACCGGCCAGCAGCTCGAGAACAAGATTCTTGAACGGGCCCGACTTCTTAAAGCGTCCGAGCTCAGCTAAAGCCCGTCTGCCTTTCTTTTCTTCAAATGCCTTAAAGGGAGCCCCCGATGGCAACCCGGTATGATCCGCAGGCTGCGGAACCCAAATGGCGTGATGCCTGGGCCGCAGCCGACCTGTTCCGCACCAAGCGTCCCGATGAGGCCCCCGGCGCGCCGAAGGCCTACGTCCTCGAGATGTTCCCCTACCCTTCCGGCCGCCTGCACATGGGGCACGTGCGCAACTATGCGATGGGCGACGTGGTCGCCCGCCACCGCCGTGCCAAGGGATACAATGTGCTCCACCCGATGGGCTGGGATGCGTTTGGCCTGCCGGCCGAGAATGCCGCGATGGAACGCGGGATCGATCCCGGCAAATGGACCTATGCCAACATCGAGGCCATGAAGGCGCAGTTCAAGAAACTCGGCCTGTCGCTGGACTGGAGCCGGGAGTTCGCGACCTGCGATCCGGACTATTACGGCGCGCAACAGGCGCTGTTCCTGAAGTTCCTCGAGAAGGGCCTCGTCTACCGCAAGGCCTCGAAAGTGAACTGGGATCCGGTCGACAACACGGTGCTCGCCAACGAGCAGGTGATCGACGGCCGCGGTTGGCGCTCCGGCGCGGTCGTCGAGCAGCGCGAGCTGACGCAATGGTTCTTCCGGATTACGGCGTATGCGGATGACCTGCTGGAGCAGGTCCAGAAGCTGGAGCGCTGGCCGGAGAAGGTTCGCACGATGCAGGCGAACTGGATCGGCAAGTCCGAAGGCTTGCAGCTGACCTTTCATTTCGCGGGCGGGGCGCCGGCTGGTTTCGATGCCGGGATCGACGTGTTCACGACGCGGCCGGACACATTGTTCGGCGCGAGCTTCGTGGCCCTGTCGCCCGACCATCCGCTGGTTGTTCAGCTGGCGGACAATTCGGACGCGCTGAAGGCCTTCCGTGCGAAATGCGCGCAGATCGGCACCAGCGAAGAAGCCATCGAGAAAGCCGAGAAGCTCGGCTTCGATACCGGCCTGACCGTCGCGCATCCCTTCCTGGAAGGCGAGACGCTGCCGGTCTGGGTCGCGAACTTCGTGCTCATGGGATACGGCACCGGCGCCATCTTCGGCTGCCCGGCGCATGACCAGCGGGATATCGAGTTCGCCCGCAAGTATGGCCTGCCCGTGACACCGGTCGTTCTGCCCCCCGAGACCGAACCCGAAGACTTCCGCGTCGAGGACAAGGCCTATACCGGGCCGGGACGTATCTTCAATTCGGGCTTCCTGGACGGACTCTCCATCGAGGAAGCCAAGCGGCTCGCGATCCAGCGCATCGAAGAGGCCGGACAAGGTCAGGGTACGATCAATTTCAGGCTGCGCGACTGGGGCTTCTCCCGCCAGCGTTACTGGGGCTGCCCGATTCCGGTCATCTATTGTGAAGTGTGCGGCGTGGTGCCTGTGCCGGCGAAGACGCTGCCGGTGCGCCTGCCAGAGGATGTAACCTTCGACAAACCCGGCAATCCGCTCGACCACCATCCGACCTGGAAGCATGTGAACTGCCCGGCCTGCGGCGAACCTGCGCGCCGCGAGACCGATACGCTGGACACGTTCGTGGACAGCTCCTGGTACTATGCGCGTTTCGCCTCGATCAGCGATCCGGCCGAGCGCGCCTACTGGCTGCCGGTGGATCAGTACATCGGCGGGGTGGAACATGCCGTTCTGCATCTTCTTTATTCGCGGGCGTTTGCGCGCGCGATGCGGGATGTCGGCGAGCTGGACCTGCCGGCGGGTGAGCCTTTCGCGGGCCTGTTCACGCAGGGCATGGTGACACACGAAACCTATCGCTCCGCAGACGGACGATGGTTGGAGCCAGGCGCGGTCGAGAAGCGGGACAATCACTGGATCGAGATCGCGACCGGCGACCACGTCGAAGCCGGCGCCATCGAGAAGATGTCGAAGTCCAAGAAGAACACGGTCGACCCCGACGGGATCGTCGCGACCTATGGGGCGGACGTCGCGCGCTGGTTCATGCTGTCGGACTCCCCGCCCGAGCGGGACGTCGAGTGGACCCAGTCCGGCGTCGAAGGCGCGAGCCGTTTTTCGCAGCGGATCTGGAGCCTCGCGGACACGCTGGCCGATGGCCATGCGGGGGGCCCCTACCCTGCCCCGGGAGACGACGCCGCCGCGACCGACCTGCGCCGGGTCAGCCACCGCGCGGCGAAAGCCATCGACAAGGCGATCGACGAGTTCCGGTTCAACTCCGCCATCGCGACGATCTATGAATGGGTCAACGCCCTGAAGAAGGCCGAGCAGGCAGGCGGGCTCGAAGGCGCGCGCGCCGAAGCTATCTCCATGCTGGCGCGTTGCCTGACCCCGTTCATGCCGCACCTTGCCGAAAGCGTCTGGGAGCGGATCGGCGGCGCGGGCCTCGTATCGGCGGCGGCCTGGCCGGAAGCCGATCCGGCGCTGCTGACCGATGACACCATGACACTGGCCGTGCAGGTGAACGGCAAGCGGCGCGGTGAGATCACGGTGGCGAAGGACCTCGGCAATGACGCGGTGATCGCCGCAGCATCGGCTTTGCCCGAAGTGAGCGGCTTCATCTCCGGCAAGGACGTGAAGAAAACCATTGTCGTGCCCGGACGCATCGTGAATATCGTTGTGGCATGAAACGCATCGTCTCTGCCCTGATCCTCGCCAGCCTCGCCGCCCCGCTTTCGGGGTGCGGCTTCCAGCCGGTCTATGCGCCGGTGGACGGCAAGCTCGCCGATGGCGGCCTCGTGGAAGTGGCGACGATCCGGGGCCGGGCAGGGCACATGCTGCGCCAGGCGTTGCTGCAGGAACTGGCTCTCGGTGTACCGGGACTGACGGAACCTGTGCTGGTGACTGTCAATCTGGACGACCAGCTGGCGCGCCTCGCCTTTCAGCCGGACGGCGCTGCCTCGCGTTCCAGCGTTCTGGCAACCGGCAATTATGCGATGACTGGCGAGACGGTGTCGGTCACCGGCAGCGTCACGGTCGAAACCGGATTCCTTGTGCCGGACTCGCCGTTCGGCGATATCGCGGCGCAGACCAGCGCGTCCGACCGGGCCATGCGCTCGCTGGCCAAACGCATCGCGGACGATATCCGCCTGCAGTTCGCCGCGAAGTAATGCTCGTCAAAGGCCGGCAGGCAGAGACGTTCGCCCGGCGGCCCGGCGACGAATTCTGGGCCGTGCTCGCCTTTTCCGAAGATGAAGGTCTCGCCTCCGACGCCGCGCAATCGGTGCTGAGCGCCTGGCGGGGCAAGGGCGAACTCGAGGTCACGGTGCTCGACGACGACGCCGTGCGAAAGGATCCGTCCCTCCTGTTCGATGCGCTGGAGGCGGTGTCCCTGCTGGGTGACAAACGCGCGATCCGGGTGCGGACCAGCGGCGACAAGATCGCCGCCCTGCTGATCGAAGCCATCGAGGCGGGCGATGCCCGTCCGGGGCGCTATGCAGCGCGGCTGATCATCGAAACGGGAAGCCTGGCCTCGAAGTCGAAGCTGCGGGCCGCCGCCGAGAAGTCGGCGCGAACGGCCTGCCTGCAATTGTTCGAGGAGGAGGCCGCCGATATCGGCGAGCGGGTGCGCGCTGCCCTGATGGCCGAGGGCGCCGTCATCGAGGAGGACTCGCTCATGATTTTCTATTAATACCCCGGCAAGATCAGCATCGCCGAGGACTCGACGGGCGACGAACGGTTCGACGGCTCCTGGGAATACGACTTCCACCACGC
>JAIXVM010000103.1 GCA_027482995.1 Hyphomonadaceae bacterium
CAAGATTGGACGAAGCGCTATCATGGCTGCAAAACTCTCCCAAAAAGTCTGATGCCTCATCCCCGGATGGGGTCATCACTTAATGCCTCAGGTGCTGAGGAAAGCAACATCCGTGCCGTGGAGTCGCGCCGCGGTCAGCTTGCCTGTCAGGAACGCGCCGGTATCGAGCCCGATCCGGCGGTTATCATAATGGACCGCGTCCATCGGCGTATGACCGTGCACCACCATTTGCGGGAAGGGCTCGGGATCGTCGAGGAACTCTTCCCGGATCCAGAGCATGTCCCGGGTTGTCTGGGCCGCAAGGTTAACGCCTGGCCGGACGCCGGCATGGACGAACAGGTAGTCCCCGATCGAATAGTAGGGCCGGAGGGACTGGAAGAAGTTCAGGTGCTCGGGCGGAAGGCGTGTGCGGAACTCGTTCCACACGCGCATCCAGGCATCCCGCACGGCAGCCATCTCCTCGTGCGAGCCAAGGCTCGCCCGCTGGTTCGGCGGCGCAAGGCCATAAGAATAGAGTGTCTCGGCGCCGCCATACCGGGTCCACTGGCTGCCGAAGGTCGCCTCGTTGAGGAACCGCAGCAGCGCCTCCTCATGGTTACCCATCAGGTAGATCGGATCGAAGCGTTCCAGGTCGCCATTTATGAAGTAGTTGATCACGTCCTTCGACTGCAGGCCCCGGTCGATATAGTCGCCGAGAAACACGACCTGCGGCTTCACGCCGGCCGGCAGTTTAGCCGCGTCTTCCGCGATCTGCTCGATCAGGCGTTCCAGCAGGTCCCGCCGCCCATGGATGTCGCCAATGGCGTAGAGGCAGAGACCAGGCGGCACGGCAGCCACACGCGTGACCGGCGCGGCCGGAGCAGGGCTGTCGGATGTCAGGCCCGAGTATTCATCATCGGCGGCGGGCTGGCCCTTGAACCTTTGCTCAATCCGCGAACGCATGGCTTGCGCAGTCCGGCCAAAAAAGCTCAGCCGGTTAAGCAATGCGGATTGCACTCTACTTCTGGCACTGGCCATTTTATCGTCCCACCTCAGGCGATCTTGACTATTTAGCGAATCTGCGCCCGAAAACCAAGGAAAAGCCTGCCGATTACTGCCGGGCGTGCTTGAATGCTTGGCTCAGATACCCCCATGCCCAACTGAGATGCATGGTTCCAGCCGCGATACCAGCGAACAGACCGCACGTCGAGTTGTGCTTGATTGCGACAAATGCTGACGCCAAGGCAAGTATTCCGGCGTATCCGAGGGGCAAAAGAAGCGCCGGCGGATAGACCAGCGACACAACGAACCCGGTCCCCGAGCCCAGCAAGGCCACGATTGGCGCCATGTGCCGAAGCTTCAGTTTCGCGCCGTGAATCTTCGCATTTCGGGCCCGTCCGCGTCCGTACCCTGCGTACTGTTTCCAGAGACGCCGGACATCGCCGCGCGGGATATACTTGATGCGGATACTGGCATCCAGGTAAACGCGCCCGCCGGCCTTGCCGAGACGATGGTCGTATTCGACATCTTCGTTGGCCACGAATGTCTCGTCATAACCGCCGATCCGGCGATACCAGTCGAGATCAAACCCGGCATGGTGGCCGTGATCGACCCAGCCGGAGGCCTTTCCGCCCCGGTGGGCCGCGCCGCCAGAGCCAAGGGGCGTGTCGACGATCCAGGCATTGGCCTTTTCGAAACAGGTCTCGCCGACCGCGTCCATCGGGATGACGAGTGAGGCAGCGCCTTGCGTCGCCAGGGACTGGGCGACGTCCAGGATGAAGTTTTCCGGGTAAATCGAGTGCGCATCGCACCGAACGAGGATCTTGGCGTCCGGGCAGGCCTCAAGGCGCGCCGTCAGATTCAGCGCCGCCGATTGAAGGCGTTTCGGGTTGTGAACCACGCTCAGGTTCGGGAACTCGCCCTTGAGCCCTTCGACGATCGCGACCGTCTCATCCGAGCTGCCGCCATCGGCCACAACCAGCGGGATCGACCGCAGGGCAGGCGATCCCGTCATCAAGGACCGGATGCAGGTCTCGATATGCCGCGCCTCGTTCAGCGCCGGAATCACGGCGAGGATCACGGCGGGGTCCACCTGCGTCAGGGTGATCGCTGCGTCCTCAGGGTCCGGTTTTGTCATGTCGAGCATCACGTGCTGGGCTCCAGGCTGGTTCTGCCTTGTTCAGCAAGTCTTGTTCCATAAAGAGATTAGGGCCGGGTTAGCCTGAGTTTACTGCAAATTTCCGCATTAACCTTCACCAGCACCCCTCATGCCCTTGCGGACGGGCTTGCCGCCTTCCGCGGACTCCATACTGTGTAGTCAAAACATCACCCCGGAGGAACGAACATGATCGGCGTCGTCGCAAAACTCAAAATCCAGGATGGCAAGCAGGCCGAATTCGAGCAGGTCGCCAAGGACCTGATGGCCAAGGTCAAGGCGAACGAGCCGGGCTGCCTGACTTACCAGCTTTACAAGACCAAGGGCTCGTCCACCGAATACATCTTCATGGAACAGTATGCCTCCGCCGATGCCCTGAAGGCGCATGGCCAGACCGAGTACTTCAAGGCAGCCGGCCCCAAGCTCGGCGCCGTGCTCGGCGGCGCGCCGGAAGTCAGCTACTACGACATCGTCGAATAGGAGGCCCCAGCGATGGATCTCTCCCTCTCGCCCTCCGATCTCAAATTCCAGCAACACGTGCGCGACTGGATCGCGGAGAACTTCGACGCCGGCCTGCGCGCGAAGATGACCCTCTCCAAGAACGGCTATGTCGACAAGGCCAGCCAGGTTGCCTGGCAGAAGAAGCTTGCCTCGAAGGGCTGGATCGCGCCGAACTGGCCAAAGGAATATGGCGGCCCCGGCCTCTCGGCCAGCGAGCGCTACATCCTTCATTCCGAACTCTCGGGCGCCGGCACGCCCAGCGTCGCCCCTTTCGGCGTCTCGATGGTCGCACCGGTCATCATGGCCTTCGGCAACGAGGCCCAGAAGAAGCAGCACCTGCCGAGCATCCTGTCGTCCGACGTCTGGTGGTGCCAGGGCTATTCCGAGCCCGGCTCCGGCTCGGACCTTGCCTCCCTGCAGATGAGCGCCGTGCGCGACGGCGACGAGTACGTCCTCAACGGCTCGAAAATCTGGACCACGCTTGCCCAGTGGGCCGACATGATCTTCTGCCTCGTGCGCACCTCGAAAGAGGGCAAGCCCCAGGAAGGAATCTCCTTCATCGTCTTCTCGATGAAGCTCCCCGGCATCACGGTCCGCCCGCTGCCGACGCTCGATGGCCCGGCCGAAGGCCAGCACGAGATCAACCAGGTCTTCTTCGAGAACGTCCGTGTAAAGATCAGCGACGCGCTGATCGGCAAGGAGAACGAAGGCTGGACCTACGCGAAGTACCTGCTTGAGTTCGAGCGCGGCAACGCCTACGCCCCCGGCCTTCGCCACATGCTCAACAAGACCCGGAAAGTGGCCTCGAAAGAGTATGACGGCAACGAACCGGTCATCCGCAATCCGGATTTCGCCCGCAAGCTGACGCTGCTCGAAATGCGCATCGATGCACTCGACGCCACCGAACGCCGCGTCCTGTCCTCGCTCTCGGCAGGCCAGAACGTCGGCCCGGAAAGCTCGATGCTCAAATGTGCCGGCTCCGAAGCCCAGCAGGCGATTACCGAGCTGACGCTTGAAGCCGCCGGCCTCTATGCCGAGCCCTTCATGCAGGACACGCTCGCCCTCGCTGAACCCGGCAACAACGCGCAGTCGCCGACACCGGACTACGCCCTCACCGCTGCGCCGAGCTACTTCAACTACCGCAAGACCTCGATCTATGCGGGCTCGAACGAAATTCAGCGCAACATCATGGCGAAAGCCGTGCTCGGCCTCTGAGGCCCACGACCGAAGCGAGTAGAGGATTGCGCTGATGACGACCCAAGCTGCGGGACAACCGAGCATCTGGACACGCCTGGCCTACGGTGTCGGCGGCGCCGCCGAAGGCGTCAGGAGCAACGGATTCGATTACTTCCTGCTGCTTTACTACAGTCAGGTCCTCGGTGTGCCCGCCGGCATGGTGGCGGCGGCGCTCTTCATTGCGCTCGTCGTGGATGCGGTGGTCGATCCGGTCGTCGGTTACTGGTCCGACAGCCTGCGCACCAAGACCCTGGGCCGGCGTCACCCCTTCATGTACGCGTCCATCGTTCCGGTGGTCATCATCTACTTCCTCACCTGGTCGCCGCCCGCCGCACTGCAAGGGGAGGCGCTCTTCCCCTGGCTCGTGGCCATGACGATCGGCCTGCGCCTGTTTTTCTCCTTCTTCGAAGTGCCGAACCAGGCCCTCGCGGCGGAGCTGACGCAGGACTATGACGCGCGTACGGTCCTCGTTTCGTATCGAACCTTCTTTGCCTGGATGGCGGGCCTGTCGATGCAGATCGCGCTGTTCGCGGTCTTCCTCACCCAATCGGAAACCGACCGTACCGGCTTCACCGATATCGAGGGCTGGCACACTTACGGTCTGGTGGCCGCCGGCGTCATCGGCATTTCCATGCTGATCTGCGCCGCCGGAACGCACCAGCGCATCGCGCACCTCGTCCAGCCCGCGGCGCTCACGCACAAGCCCAAGCTCAACCGGATCTTCGCGGAAATCTGGGAAACCGTCTTCAACCCGTCCTTCGGCGCCCTGTTCGCGGCGACGCTGTTCGGCCTCATCGCGACCGGCATCTCCGCCACGCTCAATCAATACATCAACGGCTTCTTCTGGCAGTTCTCGGGCGACCAGCTCGCGCTGCTCACCACCTCCGTCTATATCTCGACCATCCTCGCGCTCGTGCTCGCGCCCATCATCGGCAAAGTGCTGGGCAAGAAGCGCGGGTCGCTGATCGTCGGCTTCGTCGCCTTCACCATCGCGCCGGCGCCGGTCGTGCTGTCGCTGCTCGGTTTCCTGCCCGACACGGGCACGCCGGAACTGTTCAACATCATCCTCTCGGTCACCGTGATCGACCTTGCACTGATCATCGTCACCCAGATGCTGCTCGGCTCGATGGTGGCTGACCTCGCCGAGGACAGCGAACTGAAGACCGGCCGGCGCTCGGAAGGCGTCTTCTTCGCGGGCATCAGCTTCATCCGGAAACTGGCGCAAGGCTCCGGCGTCCTGCTGGCGGCCGTGGTCCTCTCCTTTGCCGCGATCGAGCCGGGCACCCCTCCGGGAACGGTGCCTGAGGAGTCGCTGCGCACCCTCGGCTGGTACTATTCCGGCTCGCTGTTCGCCGCATGGATGCTGATGATCGGCTGTATCAGCCTCTACCGGATCAGCCGCGAAAGCCACGAGGCCAATCTCGCCGCCCTGGCCGAAAAACGCAGCGCCTCTGCAGGTGCCGGGGTCCCCTGACGGATTTGTCATGCGAGGACGAATTGCGCCATATTTCGCGCCGCAATAGAGCCATACTCATGACCCATCCCGTACCCATGATCAAACATGTCTCGAAACTGCTGGCCTTCCTGAGCATCGCCGTCCTGATGCTCCTGACGGTGGCCTTGGCGCCGATGTTCTCGCAGGCCGAATCCGGGCTCACCTCCGCCGCGCCGGCCGCTGTGGCCGCCCCCGCAGCCGGCTCTCAGGCCGTCGTCGCGATGGCCCAGAAAGTGCCGGTCTCCGCCGAAGAGATCTCGCTCACCTTCGCCCCGCTCGTCCGTCAGGCCTCGCCGGCGGTCGTCAACGTCTTCACCGCCAAGAACGTCGCCAGCCGCGTCACCCCGATGGAGCAGCTGCTCTACGGCGTCGCCCCGCAGGGCAGCGTGCAGAACTCCCTCGGTTCCGGGGTCATCGTCAGCGCCGACGGCGTCATCGTCACCAACAACCACGTCATCCAGGGCGCCGACACGTTCCGCGTCGTCCTCAGCGACCGTCGCGAATACCCTGCCGAACTCCTACTGGCCGATGAGCGCACGGACCTCGCCGTCCTGAAGATCGACGCCGGCAAGGAAGTCCTGCCGACGCTCGCCTTCGCCGACACCCGCGCCGTTTCGGTCGGCGACCTTGTGCTCGCCATCGGCAACCCCTTCGGCGTCGGCCAGACCGTCACCAACGGCATCATCTCCGCCACCGCCCGCACAGACGTCGGCGTGTCGGACTACTCCTTCTTCCTGCAGACGGACGCCGCCGTGAACCCCGGCAACTCCGGCGGCGCCCTGATCAACACCAAGGGCGAGCTGGTCGGCGTCAAGACCGCAATCTTCTCGCGCTCCGGCGGCTCGGTCGGTATCGGCTTCGCGATCCCTTCCGAAATGGTCAAGCGCGTCGTCGATGCGGCCGTGAACGGCGGCACCTTCGTCCGCCCATGGCTCGGCCTCGCCGCCCAGTCGGTCAGCTTCGACATCGCCAAGACCCAAGGCCTCACCCGCCCGATCGGCGTCATCGTCACCGAAGTCTATCCTGACGGCCCAGCCGCCCGGGCAGGCCTGCGCCGAGGCGACCTCGTCACCGCCATCGATGACCGCGAAGTCTTCGACGAAAAGGGCCTGAAATTCCTCGCCGCCGTCCGCAAGCCGGGCGAACTCGCCAAGCTCACCGTGCTTCGGGCCGGCAATGCACAGACCATCGATGTCCGCGTCGAGCCCCCTCCGGGCGCCACCGAAGCGGACGTGGTTCTGCTGTCGGACGCCTCCGTCTTCAACGGCGCCCGCGTCATCGAACTCTCCCCGCGCCTCGCCGAGGAAAACGGCCTCGACCCCTTCTCGAAAGGCTCGGGCATCTACGTCCACTCGGTCACGCGCGGCACCATCTCGCGCAACTACTTCCGCCCCGGCGACATCATCCGCAGCGTGAACGGCAAATCGACCAAGACGGTGAAGGATCTTCAAAGCGCCCTCGCCAAAGGCGGCCGCAGCTGGGAAATCGAACTGGAACGCAACGGCCGCACCGTGAAGGGTACCGTCCGGACCTAGGGTAGGGCACGCCCCGCTCATCCCCGCGAAAGCGGGACCGCGGGGAGGCATCCCGGAATTTCGGCGCACAAGTTTCGACTTATGCCTACGAATTCGCGCC
>JAIXVM010000160.1 GCA_027482995.1 Hyphomonadaceae bacterium
AGCCGGTGCGGCTCGCCGCCGCCGATGAGCTGGCTTGAGGAATAGGCAAAACCGAGCAGCGCGCCGAACGCCGAAAGCGCGGTGAGACGCGTGGTCTCCGCAACGCTCATCCCGAGGACTTCTGCGCCGTAAGGCTCAAGCAGCACGTCCTGCATGCTGAAGGCGGCTGCGCCGAGCCCGGCAGCCAACAGGAGGCGCACGGTCGAGCGGCTCTGCATGAGCTCAGCCCAGGTATCGGAAAACTTCGGCCGCTCGCGCGACGGATCGGTCACGGCCGGATTGCGGGCTTCCTGCTTCCACAGGGCGACCACGTTGAGCAGCATCGTGACGACGCCAGCGCCCTGGATCACCTGGATCAGGGTCAGCGTGTTGAAGTCGCTCAGCAGCCAGCCGAACATCAGCGAGCTGACGACCATGCCGGCCAGCAGCATGAGATAGAGAAGCACGACGACGCGCGGGCGCGTTTCGTCGCTGGCGAGATCGCTCGCGAGCGCGAGGCCCGCCGTCTGGGTCGTGTGGATCCCTGCCCCGACGAGCAGGAAGGCGGCGGCGGCTCCGGCCTGCCCGATCCAGGCCGGACCGGTCGAATCGCCCGACAGCAGGATCAGCGCAAACGGCATCAGCGCGAGGCCGCCGAACTGGAACATCGAACCGAACCAGATATACGGCACGCGGCGCCATCCGAGGACGGAGCGATGCGTATCCGACTTGTGGCCGATCAGGGCGCGCAGCGGCGCAAAGACCAGCGGCAGGGCCACCATCAGGGCCACCAGCCAGGCTGGCACGCCAAGCTCGACGATCATCACGCGGTTCAGCGTGCCCGTCAGCAGCACCATCGCCATGCCGACCGAGACCTGGAACAGGGACAAACGCAGCAGACGGCCGAGTGGAAGCTGCGCACTTGCCGCATCGGCGAAGGGCAGGAACTTCGTTCCCACACCCATCCAGATGTCTGCGAAAGTGCGCCGCTCAGGGGTCATCTGCGGACAACCTCGCGGGCTTCGGAAATGTAGAAGGTGGAATTGACGCGGTGCTTGCGATTGCCGCGCCAGGCATCGTTGGTCTCGGCCGCGAGCAGGTCCATCAGGCGGCCGCCCGAGACCGGCACGATGGCCGGGGCCCGGTCGCTGCGCGGGAAGAACTTGCCGGCAAAATGCATGGCCGAGAGCAGCGGCGTTTGCGGCGCATAGGTGAAGATCGCCGAGCGCCGGATGCGCGGGAGGATCTTCGCGACCATAGCCGCCATGTCGCGGGCATCGTAGTGGATGATCGAATCCATGGCGAGCATGTGGTCGAATTCGCCGAGATCAGGGCTCGTCATGTCGCCGACGCGCCAGGTGATCCGGCTACGGACGACCGGGTCGGTGATCCGCTCGGCGGCTGTTTCGACCAGCGAGCGGGCGATGTCGATCGCGAGCACCGTGGCGCCGCGCTTGGCAGCCTCGACCGCGAATGTGCCCGTGCCGCAGCCCGCATCGAGGATGCGCAGGCCCGTCATGTCCTGCGGCAGCCAAGACAGCACTTCGTTGTGCATGGCTTCGCGGC
The DNA here is from genome assembly GCA_027482995.1 of Hyphomonadaceae bacterium. GTDB lineage: Bacteria > Pseudomonadota > Alphaproteobacteria > Caulobacterales > Hyphomonadaceae > Hyphomonas. The sequence goes on from JAIXVM010000160.1 coordinate 1,546, forward strand.
CGGCGCGAACGGTCGCGCGGATGCCGCTGACCGGCGCGTTCGAGGTCAGCTTCTGCCACGTGACCGAAGCGGTCTCGTCGAAGTAGGTCTGCAGCTCGGCGCGGCGGGTCTGGTAGGCGGTGTCCATCAATCGAACCCCAGGAAGTCAAAGATTTCGCGGTCTTTCATCGGCACCGCTTCGACGGGCTCACCGCCCAGCCAGAGCGCGGCAGCGAGGCGCAGGTATTCCTGCTGCACGGCTTCCAGTTCGGGCGATGGCTCCATCTCGAAGATGGTGGATTTCTTCAGGCGCGAGCGACGGATCACGTCGAGATCCGGGAAGTGCGCGATCCGCTGCATGCCGGTCGCGTCGCAATAGCGGTCGATCTCGTCGGTGGCCTTGGAGCGGTTGGCGATCACACCGCCGAGGCGGACAGCGTAGTTCTGGGACTTCGCCTTGATCGCGGCCACGATGCGGTTCATCGCGAAGATCGAGTCGAAGTCGTTGGCCGTGACGATGATGCCGCGCTCGGCATGTTGCAGCGGCGAGGCAAAGCCGCCGCAGACAACGTCGCCCAGCACGTCGAAGATCACCACATCGGAGTCTTCAAGCAGGCGATGCTCTTTCAGGAGCTTCACGGTCTGACCGACCACATAGCCGCCGCAGCCGGTGCCGGCGGGCGGGCCGCCGGCTTCAACGCACATCACGCCGTTATAGCCTTCGAACACGAAATCTTCCGTGCGCAGCTCTTCGGAATGGAACTCGACCGATTCCAGCACGTCGATCACTGTGGGCATCAGTTTCTTGGTCAGCGTGAACGTCGAGTCGTGTTTCGGATCGCAGCCGATCTGCAGCACGCGCTTTCCGATCTTGGAGAAGGCGGCCGACAGGTTCGACGAGGTGGTCGACTTGCCGATCCCGCCTTTTCCGTAGACGGCGAATACTTTGGCCGTGCCGGCCTCGAAGCGGGAGTCGAGCTTCACTTGCACGCTGCCCTCCCCGTCCGGACGGCGGCTACCTGGGCGATTGAGGGCGAGCGACGTCATGCGGCGGCTCCTTGCAGCGGGACAATACCTTCGAGGCGGTCTTCAATTTCGGCGCTGGCTGCTCGAAGGGCTGCCAGCGTTTCAGGGTCGGGCGACCAGTAACGGCGCTCCGAAGCTTCGATCAGCCGGTTCGCCACATTGGCGGTCGCGGCGGGGTTGAGATCCGACAGGCGGCGGCGCAGGGCCTCGTCCAGAACGAAGGTTTCGGTCATCTGCTGGTAGACCCAGGGCTGAACCTGGCCGGTCGTGGCCGACCAGCCCATCGTGTTGGTGACCTGCGCCTCAATCTGGCGCACGCCTTCATAGCCATGACGCAGCATGCCTTCGAACCATTTCGGGTTCAGCGTGCGGGTACGTGTTTCAAGGGCAACCTGCTCGGCCAGTGTACGGACGATTCCGTCACCGCGGGTCTGGTCGCCGATATAGACCGCCGGCTGTTCGCCGCGAACCTTGGCGGCGGCGCGGGAGATGCCGCCCAGCGTGTCGAAATAGTGGTCAATCGTCGTCAGGCCGGTCTCGACCGATTCGAGGTTCTGGTAGGCAAGCTCGACCGTCGACAGGATATTGTTGAACAGGGCGGGCTGCGCTGTCGGCCGGCCATCCCGTCCGTAGGCGAAGCATTTACGCTTGGCATAGGCATCGCCGAGTTCGTCCTCGTCATCCCAGGATCCGGTATTGACCAGGTAATTGACGTTCGCGCCGTACGCGCCATCGGCGTTCGAGAAAACGCGGAGGGCGGCGGTTTCGAGGTCTGCACCGCTTTCGGCCATCCAGAGGACGGCATGCTTGCGCGCGAAGTTCATGTCGTGCGGTTCGTCAGCGGCGGCGGCGGCAAAGGCTGCATCGGCCAGCATCCGGGTCTGCAGGGGCAGCAGGTCGCGGAAGATGCCCGACAGCGTGACCATCACATCAACGCGCGGACGCCCCAGCGTCTCCAGCGGGATGAGGTCTGCGCCGGCGAGGCGGCCATAGGAGTCAAAGCGCGGCACGGCGCCGAGCAGGGCCATCGCCTGCGCGATCTGGGCGCCTTCGCTCTTCAGGTTGTCGGTGCCCCAGAGGATGATGGCCATCGTTTCGGGATACCGTCCGGTGTCGGACTTGTGGCGGGCCAGCAGGCGGTCCGCCTGGCGGCGGCCATCGGCCACGGCGAACGCGCTCGGCAGGCGGAACGGATCGAAGCCGTGGATGTTACGGCCCGACGGCAGGATTTCCGGCGTGCGGATCAGATCCCCGCCCGGCACCGGCGGCGTATAGCCGGCGTCCAGCGCATGGATCAGCGCGGCCATCTCGTGGTCCTCGCCGAGCAGCGTGTTGGTGCGCACAAGGCTCGTGATTTCTTCGATTCGGCTGTCGAGTTTCAGCTTGCGCGCAATATCGGCGGGTGCTTCGCCTGCCACGATGGCATCAAACGCAGCGGCAGGCAGCAGATCCTGCCCGGCGGCGGGCGGCATCAGGGCAATCATTTCGCGGCGATCGTCCGCCCCCAGACCTTTGCCCGCAATGTGCAGGCCGTTGGGGATGAGCGAGGTTTCGACTTCGGCAAGCTTCACCCGGATCGCTTCGATCTTGTCGCGCGGGCGGTCAAACGAGGCGGCGGGCAGGATGTCGAGGTCGCCGGCCTGCGCGAAGATCATCTCTTCCAGGTCTGCACGCTCATGGTCAGCGCCGGGCTCAAGGCCGCGCCAGCGGGCGATCGTGGCCGACAGGTCCGACAGGCCGCGGTAAAGGCCCGCTTCGGTGACGGGCGGCGTCAGGTAGCTGACGATGGTGGCATTGCCGCGTCGCTTGGCGATGGTCGCCTCGGACGGGTTGTTGGCGGCGTAGAAGTAGATGTTCGGCAGGTCGCCGAGCAGGTAATCCGGCCAGCAATCGCCGGACAGGCCGGACTGTTTGCCCGGCATGAATTCCAGCGCGCCATGCGTGCCGAAGTGGACGACGGCGTCGGCGGCGTAGGTCTGCTTGAGATAGGTATAATATGCCGCGAAGGCGTGGGTCGGCGCGAAGCCCTTTTCGAAGAGAAGGCGCATCGGGTCGCCCTCGTATCCGAAGCCCGGCTGCAGGCCGACGAGTACGTTGCCGAACCGGGCGCCGAGCACGAAGATCTTGGCGCCATCCGTCAGTACACGGCCGGGCGCCGGGCCCCAGGCCGCCTCGATATCCTTCAGGCGGCGTTCGCGGCGGACATGGTCCGAGACCGGAATTTCAGCCACGACGTTGGCTTCCGTGCCGTAGCGGTCCTTGTTGCCTTTGAGGAGGGTCTCCTTGAGGGCATCCACCGACTCCGGAACCTCGACCGCATACCCTTCCGCCTTCAGGCGGGTCAGGAAGTTGAACAGCGATTCAAAGACCGACAGGTAGGCGGCGGTGCCGACGCTGCCGGAGTTGGGCGGGAAGTTGAAGAGCGTGATCGCAACCTTGCGAGCCGCGCGGGCGCTGCGTTTCAGGCGGACGAGCTTGTCCACACGGGCAGCGAGCTGGTCTGCCCGCTCGGGGCAGACCTGCATGCGTCTGTTGTCATCGGCGAAAGTGCAACGGCGGGCGCATCCGGTACACGTCGTGCCATGATCGGCGCGCCCGCCGATGACAATGGATCCCGTTGCACCGTCCAGTTCTGGAAGAGCGACCATGATGGTCGTCTCGATCGGCATCAACCCGCGCCCGTTCGCGCCCCAGTCCGACAAGGACTGGAACTCCGAAGCCAGGGCGCAGACATAGGGAATATCGAGGGCCTTCAGCATCTCGACGGCGCCTTCGGCATCATTGAAGGCCGGGCCGCCGACGAGCGAGAAGCCGGTCAGGGAAACAAGCGCGTCGATGGTCGGCGTCTCGCCGCGCATGAAGAAGCGGCGGATCGCCGAGCGGGCATCGAGGCCGCTGGCAGAGGCGGGCACCACGTTGAGGCCACGCGCCTCCATGGCAGCGATCACGCCGTCATAATGGCCCGAATCGCCCGAGGTGATGTAGGAGCGCAGCACCAGCAGGCCGACCGTCGGACGGCCAGCGACGGGCTTCGGCAGGGCGTCGAGGCGCTCTGCCACTCTCGGCGAGATGCGCGGATGATAGAGTCCGGTTTCCGGAAACTCTTCCGGAGCCTGAGGATTCATCGTGCCGCGCAGATGCGCGCGCGGGCCACCGGCGTAGCGGTCCACAAGGAAGCGAACGGCGTTGGCGATGTTCTTTTCCGAACCCGCGAGAAGGTACTGCATCGTCACGAAATAGGCGCGCACGTCCTGGGCCATGCCCGGAATGAACTTGAGGATCTTGGGCAGGCGGCGCAGCGTCTTCATCTGCTTCTCGCCGGATTTCGCCTTGTCGCCCGAGCCGCCGCGCAGGCGCTTCATCAGGGCGATCGGGCCGCTGGCCGGCTTCGACATGTCGAACCGGTCAAGCTGCGTCAGCTGCACGACCTCGGAGGCCGACATCGCGCCGACGATCGCGTCACACGCATCCCGCCGGGCCTGCAGGGCGGGCAGCACGGCCTTGATGTGATCTTCAATGAACAGCATCGACGCGAGGATAAAATCGGCCTGGCCGATATCCTCGACCGCGCGCGTTAGTGACTTCGGATTGCGCTCCCATTCCGAGGCCGGATGGAAAGCCAGCGTCAGGCCCGGATGCGTCCGGCGCAGCTCCGACTCGGCGGCGCGGATGGCCGTGCCGAGATGCGAATCCAGCGACAGGATGACGACCTTGACGGGCGTCTTGTCCACGGAGGCGGGGCGCTTAGCGGCCATAGCTCGCCTTCGCATCATAGAGCGTCTCAAGGGTTATCGTCTCGAGATGCTTGTCGCGGGCGAAGGCTTCCGTGTTGCGCTTGGCCTTGCCGCGGACAAAGAACGGGATTTTTTTGAGTTCGTTCTCGGCTTCCGGCGCCCAGTGGAGAACGGCGATCGCCCCTTCCTCGCCGTGCCCCGCCGTCTGGGCCGAAGCCGCAGCCAGCTCGGACACCTTCTCAGCCGCGCCGTGTCCGCCAAGATGCGAGGCGCCGGCCGAATCGTTGAACTCGAAGTCTTCGCGGAACATGCCGAGAAGATGTTCCTCAAGGCCCATGATCAGCGGGTGGACCCAGGTGTCGAACAGGACGTTCGCGCCTTCGAAACCCATCTGCGGGGCATAGCGCGCCGGGAAATCCTGCACGTGGACCGGCGCAGAAATCACCGCACACGGAATACCGAGGCGTTTGGCGATATGGCGTTCCATCTGCGTGCCAAGGATCAGCTCCGGCTGCAGGCGGGCGATCGCGGCTTCGACTTCGAGATAGTCGTCCGTAATCAGGGCTTCGAGGCCAAGCTCCGTTGCGGCTTCGCGCACAGGGCGCGCAAATTCGCGGTTGTAGCAGCCGAGGCCGACGACCGTGAAGGCGAGCTCGTCCGCCGCAACGCGGGCCGCGGCCAGGGCATGCGTGCCATCACCGAAGATGAAGACCCGCTTGCCGGTCAGGTAGTTCGAATCGACCGAGCGCGACCACCAGGGCATATTGCTGGCAAAGGCCGAAAGATCCGGCACTTCGATACCGGCGAGGCCGCAGACCTCGACGATGAAATCATTCGTGGCGCCGACGCCAATCGGAATCGTCTTTGTGTACGGCTGGCCGAATTCCTTCTCGAGGAAACGGACGGCGACGTCGGCGATCTCCGGATAGAGCGACACGTTGAAGTCGGCGGCCGGCAGGCGCGTCAGGTCTTCGGGCGTCGCGCCGAGCGGGGCGACGACATTCACGTCAATGCCGAGCTGGAACAGGAGGCCCGTGATCTCGCGCACGTCGTCGCGGTGGCGAAAGCCCAGCGCCGTCGGGCCGAGCACGTTGCAGACCGGGCGGGCGAGACGGTTCGGCGCACGCTTCGGCTGCTCGGTGGCAAGTCCGCGCACGAGGCGGTAGAAGGTTTCGGAAGCGCCCCAGTTTTCCTTCTTGGAATAGGAGGGCAATTCCAGCGCGATCACCGGGATCGGCAGGTCCAGCGCCTTGGTCAGGCCGCCCGGATCATCCTGGATCAGCTCCGCCGTGCAAGACGCGCCAAC
>JAIXVM010000181.1 GCA_027482995.1 Hyphomonadaceae bacterium
TAGTCACCTTCAATTCGAGGCCTGGCTCTGGTATAGGATTGTGAGGTAGCGCAGCGCCAACTGCCTACCCCATGACCGCTCCACCGGTTTGGAACGATGACCGCATCCTATTCGGTGTCCCAGCTCTGGGATGCCTTTGTTGCTGAGCGCTCGATCTCGCTCTGCGCGACCAGCCTTACCTCTGACTACAGGCAAGTCACCAAGTGGCTCGGCCGTTGTCCCATCCAAGATCTACAGCAAGCGCGGCAGGTGATGATCTGGGTGCTGGGACAGAAGCCTGTCCTGTCATCGCGGCGCGTGGCGATGTACACCAAAACCATGTACAAGTGGGCGGCGCAAGAAGATGTCGGCTACCTGGACCGCAACCCGCTGGCCAGCTTCAAGATGCCCAAGGCGCCGCAACGTGACGAAGAGATCATTGTCATCCCGCGCAACGAGATCGGCCTGGTGTTAGCAGCGCTTGAGGCAAAGCTGACCTATCGGACCGTGAACTGGTCGCAGTACACCGAGTTCATGCTGCAGACAGCTATGCGGACAGGTGAGGTGCGTGCGCTGCGGTGGGCGGACATCAAGGACAACAAGATCCTGGTCCACCAAAACTGGACGCTGACCCATGGCCTGAAGGACAGCACCAAGACCAACAAGAAGCGATGGGTGCCGCTCAACGGCAAGTGCCAGGCAATCCTTGACACGTTGCCGCGAGAGTCGGATTACCTGTTCCCGTGGGACCGGCTGGCATTCCAGAGTTACTTCCGCAAGAAACTGCAGCCGCTGCACCAGGGTGGACTGATCTCACACCTTTATCGGCCATACGACTGCAGGCACACGGCCATCAGCCATTGGATTGAGGCCGGCATCCCAGTGCCGCAGGTAGCAGCCTGGGCTGGCAATACCAGCGAGGTGATCTTTAAGCATTACTGCAACACCACGCAAGAGTATGCAATGCCTGAAATCTGATACATTGACACCGAATCAAGGCATTGCATGGCCACCGTATTTACCTGGCACATCGCCAACCTGGAACGCGAAACCGCCGATGGTTTTGTGATGACCGCCCATTACACCGTCACAGCCGAAGACGGCACCTACAGCAGCGGCGCCTACGGTTCACTGGGCTTTGAGCGCCCGGACAAGCTGATCCCCTATGCCGACCTGACTGAGCAGATGGTGATCGGCTGGGTCAAGGATGCCTTTGGTGCCGAGAAGGTCGCTGAGATCGAGGCCGCCCTGCAGGCACAGCTCGATGAACAGCGTCATCCGAGTCGCCAGGCCGGGATGCCATGGCAGTAAAAGCCAAGACCGGGGCCGCTCGTGTTGAGCATCACGTCGGCCCGCCGAAGACCACCTCGATTGGACAGGGAGCGCGATCTCGCCCACGGCGTCGTGGCCGCAAGAAGCTGAGAGGGCAGGGTCGGTAGACTGACTGCTGCCATCGGTGCCTGCCATGGACGCGCAACCTGGATTTTGGCGCTCCGTTCGGCAGGAAGCGCTGGCTGGATTGATTGTGATTGGAGCTGGTGCCACGATGGGTGGCATCGGCTATCTGGTTTACACAGTGCCATCACGACTGGATGACCTGCTGCAAAGCCAGGCTCGATTCGAAAAGCAGATTACAGCGCTTGAGGACAGGGTGGACGATCAGGGTCAACGTATTCTAAAGCTTGAGCTTAGCCGTTGAGCCACAAGTCTAAAGCGTCTTCTGCATCTTGGGTCCAAAAATCTTGGGCCCTAAACCATTCCCTCCATTCTGACAGCGATCCTTTTCTGGTGTTGCATGAGTAGCAGCATGCCACCAGATTGGATCGAACTGTTTCGCCTCCCTTGGAGCGAGGCACAATGTGATCAAGCGTTCCAGAGCGACCAAGGGGCTCTTTGCAATAAGCGCACTGATTGTTCCAAAAATTTAAGACATGTTGCTTGTACCGAGCCTTTTTAGCCCTTGTATCAAAAAAATTTATTTCATCGCCCGGTTGAACCATCGCTGGGCCGCAGTGGATTCAATGTAGCCAGCGCAACCAGATCAACCGGCTACGATAGAAGTACCACAACACGGTAGCAATCGTGGATTTTCTGAACCATCCAGCTTTCTGGGTTTGTGTCGCTGCTGCCAGCGAGCTGATTGCCTTGTCGCCCCTCAAAAGCAACAGCATCATTCAATTGGTGTTTCAAGTCCTGAATCTGCTAAAGGCAAAAAAGCGCTAGAGATCGGTTGGCGCCGGTGGTGGTTTGAGCTGACCCTGCCGGCCAAGATCGATCAAGCTGAGGCAGATTGGCACGCCGCCCAGCCGGCGGAGCCACAACCAGTCATCACTCATGAACCTGTGAATGATGAGCTGCAGACTGGCGAGAGCCGGTTGCTGGGTGGCCCCATGAGCATCAAATCACCATGGTCAAACTGAGCGATCTGTTCCGCTATTACAAGCACGGCACGCCACACCAGATGGCGGCTATCTCTGAATTAGAAACAGAGCTGTTAAAGGTTGCGCCAGAAGTCTTTAATAAGGATCAGCCTTGGTACAAGACCTGGCAACAAGGCGGAAAGCTGCATAATTACGATTCTGCAGCAAAACTTATCAAAGAGTTCGAAGGCTGCCATCTTTCGGCCTACCCAGACCCACTCAGCGGTGGCGATCCCTGGACCATCGGCTATGGCACCACCAGGTACAGCGACGGTCGCAAGGTGCAGCGCGGCGACAAGATCACGGTCATCGAAGCCGGCAAGCTCCTGGATGTTGAAATTGAGCGCATTGTCGAGAAACTTCGAGCCACCATTCCGTTCTGGAACGCGATGTCTGGTGACAAGCAATCGGCGTTGATCAGCTTCGCCTACAACCTCGGCAGCGGGTTCTATGGCTCGACCGGGGGGTTCGAGACCATCAGCAAGCGGTTGAAGGAGAAAGACTGGGCGGCCGTCCCTGAGGCGATGCTGCTCTATCGCAACCCGGGCACCAGCGTCGAAGCTGGCCTGCTGCGGCGGCGACAGGCTGAGGGCCGGCTTTGGGGCCTGCCGGAGATGCAACAGCAGCCGGCGAAGCTGTCCCTCAACAGCCCGTTCACGGCACGGATCACGCCGCACATCACCCTTGGCGAATTCGCACTCGGGCAGGAGGCCAGGCGATTCGATCACCAGTACCAGGTGGACACGGCTGCTGAGCTGGCCGCATTCCTCGAGCGCGTGCGGATCGCGTTTGGTGGTAAGCCGATCATCATCACCTCGGGGTACAGGCCGCCGGCCGTGAACCGGGCCGTTGGCGGCGCCAGCAGCTCAGAGCACCTTTACGACGCACCTAGCGTTGGAGCTGTTGATTTTTACATTGATGGCGCAGATGTGTACAAAGTCCAAGAATGGTGCGACAAGAATTGGCCGTACAGTCTTGGCTATGGCGCTCCCAAGGGTTTTATCCACCTCGGAATACGAAAGAGTCGGCCTAGGGTGCGCTGGGATTACTGACGGACCATTGCATGTAATGCAACTTCACGTCAGCTTGCCATCGATCGCGGTGGCAGAACATCATCCCGCGACCGTGAACGCAATATGAAACAGAACCGTCGTGCTCGATACGTTCCTCGATATATGGTCGAGTAGATTGAGGCATGCTGCTGGCGTCGTCCATGATTCCTGAATTGCCGGTTGGTGTTCAACTCGAGTGCGAGCTCATGGTTCGGTCGACTCGGGAACACGGATTGAAAAATCCGCAGCAATTGTTGGACTTGACCGCCACCTTGATTCGCCAGGTGTTCATCCTAGAGAGGACGCTCATGGAATCCCTCAAGCGGATTGCGCACCTGGAGGTCGAGCTGGCCCTTGCCGCCACTGGACACAAGGCGGGCGCTGTCGAACAGAAACATTACGAAATGGCAGCGCAAATCATGGACGATCTTGGTATTGATATGCCATAATTCACTGGAATCAAAAGACTCATGATCTTACCTGATCACGAAATTGCTCGTTATTGTCAAATCTATGGAATGGTTGAAGATTACGATTCGGATCTGATCAATCCGGCCAGCCTGGATGTGCGTCTTGGGCCCACGATTATGGTCGAGGATGCCGTCGACGACGAGCTCAGAGCGGTGTCGATTGCGCACACCACCAAAGATGACCCGTTCTATCTGCAGCCGGGACAGTTCATCTTGGCCGAGACCATCGAGACGTTCAATCTGCCGGATGACATCTGCGCTCAGTTCGTCCTGAAATCAAGCCGTGGCCGCGAGGGCATCAGTCATGCGCTTTGCGGCTATTGCGATCCCGGGTGGCATGGCAGCCGCCTGACAATGGAACTGCATTGCCTGCGCCAATTGCATCCGGTGAAGCTATGGCATGGCATGAAAATTGGACAGATGAAGTTTGAGCTAATGCTGTCGGCACCGCTGCGCGATTATTCGCAGACTGGCCGCTACAACATGGACAAGAGCGTTCAACCGAGCCGTGGCTGAAATGGATTCACGATTCCGCGTTAAAACGCTCCGTGCCACTGAAAGCCCGCAACAGCTTGTCTGGCTGGCATTGCACCAGGATTACAGCGAGGATTCGGTGATCGATTGCGTCGATCCACCCAGCGAGCGACTGTCTGGTGAGATTGCAGTCAAACGGCTGCTGGCTGGCGAGCGCGGGCACTATGGCTGCCTGGAGCACCCACAAATCAGCCTGGCTGTCGCCGGGTTCCCGCATTCGGTGATGCAGCAGGCCCGCACTCATCGAGTGGGCGTCAGCTTTGATGTGCAGTCGGGGCGCTACACCGGCAAGAGGATTATCGACCTGGCCGAAGGCAGACGACAAATCGAAGACGTATTCTATCTTCGACCCACTGGCGAATACCACGATCGCAAAGGCAAGTCCTATCAGTACACCGAAGACCAACGCAAGATCGATAGCTTCATCTTGCTGGAGTCTGCCATTGCATTTCGCAACGCAATGGAACGAGGAATGTCGGAAGAGCACGCCAGGGACATGATTCCATATGCGATCAGGCAGGATTTCGTGGTCAGCTTCAACCTGCGTTCAGCGCTGCATTTTATGGACCTCAGAGGTAAGGCCGATGCTCAGCACGAAATAGTGCGGTTCTCACAATTGCTTTGGCCTTGTATTCAGGAATGGACGCCAGAAATTGCTGCCTATTACACGAAGCATCGCCTGGGAAAGGCACGTCTCGCCCCCTAGAGTTCCCCCGGAGGGCACGGAACCATGTCAGTCCATCTGGTCGATATAAAGGCTCGCTTAATCATCGAGTCCGATGTCGACGAAGAAGAATTGGCTGGAAATCTTATCGCCCGGATCGAGGAATATCTCCGGTCGAACGAAAAAATAATTGACATCGAGATAGAGAACACGCTGCTGCCTCTGGACGATGACGATGGATCACGCGATTCAGGAAGCAGAGCTGATCCCCAAGCGTGCAAGTAAGCAGCGTTTTCGGCATTCAATCTTTGAAGCCTGGGGGCACAATTGCGCGTATTGCGGCAATTATGCCGACACGCTCGATCACGTTGTGCCAAGGCTCAACGGTGGATTGACCGTGAAATACAACCTGGTGCCCGCCTGCAAGCGTTGCAACGGCAATAAGGGTCACCAGCCGGTGTGGGCATGGTGGACGCAGCAGAAATACTGGAGCATCCCCAGGGCCTTGCGGGTGCTGGCCTGGGTGAGGCGTCAGGCCAGCCAGAACGCTGAGCACTCGTGGGCGCATCTGCCACCAGAGCGCCTACCCTCCGGGAATCCCAGTGAGCACTCACCGGCTACAAACTGCCAGTGAGTGCATTGCTGGCAGGTCGGGCGCCCATTGGTGATGGTCTTCGCATCTGCATAAAGCTGTTCGGCCTCGGCAATTGCGAGTGGCAGTTCTCGTGCTGACAAAGGGAGCTCCACGACCTGCTTACCCATCTTCAAGCGGACAATCCACTGATCCCCGGCCGGGAGCAACACCATTCGGCCCGAGTGGTATCTCAGGGATGGCACTTAGTAATTCCTCAAGAGTTCCTCCATTGATTATCTCATGAGTGAAATAAGGCCATTCATCAAGACCGCCTTCTGATGCGTGCGTTGTGTTCCGCATCACACCAGGCCTCACAATGCGCCAGATTTGCCCGCCAAGGTTGCGGATCAGTTCAGCTTCGTTCACAAAGCGAACATCATCAACAACTGTGAAGTTGCATCGACTGACCCGGGCAAGCCAGTGATCGATCCACATCGAAGGAGAGACGCAGGTGCGCCCCCATTCGGTGCCGAGGGTGCGGAGCATGTGCCGAGCAGAGACCTTGAATTCTGGAATCAAGGCTTCTTTGTCTTCGTGAAGATGATAAGCAATTGCATCCTCCGAATAACCCATGTTTCTCAACATGGCACTCAGCATGTCCTTGAGCGGTTGAGCAAATGAATTTACTTTGTAACCGCGTTTTTGAATTTCTTGCGCAACCGTGGTTTTGCCAGACTGCGCTGCAGGAGAATACAGTCCAATAATCATTGTTCAGACCATGCTTGCTTTGCCTCGAGGCCGCATTGCAGGCAAAATTCTTGCCAAAGTCCGGTATAAAGCATGTTTGTGCGACCAGATTGTTGATAGAGATATTCCAGAAAATCAGCTTTCAGTTGCTCGGTCTTTGGATGGCAGGGAAATTCGGGCATGGGGCCATCGTGCTTTTGCATAGGAGATTGCTGCGTCAGGGTTCGGAGCCGGCGTTGTCCAGGTCATCGGGAGCGCACCGGGCACGCGGACGATCACCTTAAAGGGCTTGGTGATGTCGGTCGGCTTCGGTCGAGAAATGCCATCGCCGAATAGCGGCTGATTCTCTTCTGAATGTTCTTGCCAAATGAAAGACATAAATTCAGCTATTTGAAATGAGTAATTGTCGAATACGACATGCCGTGAATGGACCGTCTGCAATGAGTTGCCAAATGGCTCTCATCGCTGCGCGAGCCCGCTTCTCAGACGTGATCGATTCCGTCTGATCCATGGCAGTGATCACTGCCTTCAGGCACTGCTGAAACAGGAGATCGTCCTGCTGCATCAGCGCCTCGCGCCAGTTTGCCACCTCAGTCAGCGCCAGTGGACCGAAGTTGCGAATCTTCATCAGATCGCTGCCGCTGGCCAACATGATTTGTTGCGCGGTGTCGTATCCGCCACGCTTCAGCGCGTTTTGTGTCCTTTGCGAGATATGCTGCTGCGTCTCTGGCAACAGTCGAAAATCCGACCAAGGATTGGTTTGGATACTCTGACTCGGCTGCATTACGGGCTTTCAAGGGCGATTCTGCATAAACAAAATCTATTACAGATGTTGAAGGAATAGCAAAATAGAAGGGCTGCATGGAATGAGCTGCGTGGCCGCGCACAGGATGCCACGGCTGGATGAGTGGGCAATGTGTTTCAGGGCACATGTTTCCATTGTTTTCTGTTAAGAATTCTGCTGGTGTGATCGCGGTTCATGCCAAATCGCTGTCCTCGGTGAGCACGGAAAAGAGCTGTTTACTCATGATTCACAAAAAGCAGAGAAGAAAGCAACGAATTCAGCGTCGTCTTTGGCGAGCTTTTTGACCGCTTGCGCAATGCCGCGCATCACAATCGTGAAAACAAAGCCTGGAAAGAATAGAACAAGAAGGCCAAGAAAAGCAAAGAAAAGACGCTGCTTGAACGTGATTCCTTTTGCCACATCGGACATGATTTCAGTTGGAGTCATTGTTCAATTCGTTAACGATGTCGAAAATGTCTTGGCGGATGCCATCGGCGCCTTTGATGCGAACCGCCAAGACGGTGAGCGCAGCGGCCAGCGCCTTGCTTGGGCTTTGCTGCTCGTGAAATGCCTCCAGGATTGCCTTGGTGGCCGGGCATGGCTCGGCAAGCGCTGCGCTAGCGATGTCGACCCATTGCTGGAACACCACCCGATAACGAGGAGGCCAGTCAGCTTTCTCGAGGCAGTCAAGCAGTTCGAAGGACAGCGCACGGAAATCAGTCATTGCGCACCCTCCAGCTCGGCGGCGATGGCGTGAATATCACGATGAAGTTCCCACATTTCACAACTCCAATTAACGTTGATTAGTTGATCCGCAACAGCTCGCAGGGCGGCGCCGATGCTTGGCTGGCCATTCCTGAGTGGCAGGGCATAGGCCGCATCTAGCACCGCCTGCGCGACGGGAGACAGGTCAGTCATTGGCAAGGCTCCATTTTGTAAACAAATTCAAATTTGAATTTAGACATGGGTCCAGGCTTTGCGATTAATAATGCGTGAGGTGTAAGAAGTGGAAATGCCATATTGTTTGGCAATTTCTTGAATCGTATGCTGTTTTAATTCATACATACGACGCATTTTCAAAATGTCTTGTTCGGTAAAAATAGAAGATCCGTGTTGTGAACCACGGGCTATTATTCCAGGCCGGGGTGTTCCTTTAGTTGGCCCTGGTTTTGGAATTTCGTATCTTTCAATGGTACGAAAGCGGTAATTACAATCAAGACATCGACAATAACGTTTAGTAAATTTTTCTTGGTGATCTGTGGAAGTAACACGAGTGTTCTTGCTATTGCATTGGCGACATTTCATTGTTTAATTGATTTCCTCCAGCTCGGCGGCGATGGCGAGGAACAACTGAGGCCCTTCACCATTTCCATCTTCCAGGTAGACATCAACGGCAGCGCGAAGGGCGACGGCAATAATTTCGCGATCTCCTGGGGCCCCAAAGCCATATAGATCATCCACAGCGATTAGCACCGCTTGCGCGGCGGGGGAGAGGTCAGCCACGGTCGGCCTCCCGCTCAAGCACAGCCGCCGCAACCAGATCGCCGTCTTGCTGCTCGCGCAACCAGGCAGCGATCTCACGGATCGCGACGCGACTGCACTCCAAAGCATCGTCCGAAAAATCAACTTGGCTGTTTACCGCATCATTAACTCGCACGACCAACGAACTCCCAATTTGGGAGGAATTAGGAGATGGCTTGGAGTTTGGCGTCAGCAGATCCATGACCTGCTGCGCTTGCTCCGGCGTCAGTTGCAGCGGCTCGCTGATCTCGTAGACCTTTGAAGCCGGGCGTCGCGTGCCCTCCAGCGCTTCGATCCGCTGCAGGTGCTGATCGCTCCATCTCTTCACCTTGTCCACATCAGCGCCCCATTCCAGCGTGGCCAGGCGTTGCGTCTCGTACTTGACCTCCAGCGCCTCGACCCTGGACAGGATCATGCGGCTATACCAGGCTTCCATGGCATCGACTCTGGTGCGGAGCTCCAGGATGGCTTCTGGCCAGCGTGCTGCATCTGTTTCCCATTGCTGAGTCACAGCCGCACCTCCACGCCCACGATGTAGCGGTAAACGCCGGCCGTGGTGCTGCATGCTTGCAGATCAAGGCTGCTCACCTTGCAGCCGGTGGTCTTCAGAAACTGATCCAGAGCGTTTTGAATTGTGACCTCGAGGGACATCTTGGCGGCTCTAGCTTCTTCAATAGTCATGGCAATATTTTAGATAGAACAAGAATAACCAGCGCAAATAAACCCCAAATAGCAAATAATCGGATAGCTAAATCATGAAGCCCCATTGCTATAAGCAGCGCAAAGCTCGATGATTCTATGGGCTCTTGTAGGACCGATTTGGTCCATCAGTAACAAATCATCAAATTCAAGGCTTAGGACGTGGTCGACGGAGAACACCCCTGCTCGAAGCAGCGGATGCAATAAGGATACATCATTGCGCAAGGCCGTGCGCAACTCGACGTGGTCGTTGCTGGAATTGAACCTGTCCAGCAGCTGCAGCCACTCGAACGCCGGCGTTGGACTGGCCTGAGCCGCCTGTCGCAGCGCCCGGGCCAGGTCGCACGACATGTGATACCAGAACCGGTTGCCTCGCATTAGGCCTCGCGCATCAACTCCAGCAGTCGCAGCAGGTGTTCGCCAAAGGCGACGTGGGTCATCACTGCATGAGGCGCGGGCAGACGACCATAGGAATCCTTCCACCACTCCTTGAAGGCGGCCTCGATCGATTCTTGGTTCATGGGACGTACCAGAGCTTCTGGCCGGTCTTGGCGATCCAAGCCTCGTACTCCTTTCGAGCAGCGTCAACAGCCTCGAGTTCAATCTCCCGAAGTTCTTCCTCTGAAAATTCCTTGCTAAGAATTTCACGAAACTTTACCTTAAAGATTTTGTTGTACTGATTGAGCTGATCTCGTGCTGATCCGCCATTCTTGGCTGAATTTACTTCAGCGGCGAACTTCAATGCAATGCGCTTCTTGGTAGTGATGCGATGCATCCAGGCCGAGCTAAACGGTACGCCAGATGCTTCTTGTTTTACTGAGGCTTTCGATAGCGCTTCATCGATAGAGGCGATAACAGCTTTTAATTCGCCATGAAAGCCATCAAGTTCTTCTTTGCTAAGTGATTGAATTTGATCGATTTCGACTGAGCGGCTGAGAAATTCGCTTGTAAATGTAATCATGGGAAAAATTGAAGGGCCCGAAGGCCCCATTGTTGATCAGAACGGAGGCTGCCAACCACCAGGGGGCTGAGCGGCCGGTGCTGCTGCTGGTGCAGCGCTGGGCGGCGGGCCCCAGCCGGGTGGATTCACCGGTGGCGGGGTCATTGCCGGGGCCGCAGCGGGAGCGGGAGCCGGTGCGGCGGCCGGGGCGCCGGGAGGCCCCCAGCCAGCCGGTGCGGCCGGAGCAGCTGGGGCGGCCGGAGCACTGGGCGGGCCCCACGCGCCCGGGGCGGCCTGGGCAGCGGGCGCAGCAGCAGCAGCAGCAGGCTGCACCCGGCTATCTGGCTTGAGCTGGACACTCATGTACCAGGGCTGGGTATTCGAGGACTTGTCCCAGCCAGACACGCTCACCGGGATCTCGTTACGCTCATTCGGCTGCGCATTCATCAGGTACTCGGCGATCGCATAGGCCTGATCAGCGGGCACATTGATCGTCCCCGAGTAGGCCGGGTACTGCTTCGACGGATCGAAGCGATCACCCATGCGCTGGCGCAGCACATTCGGGTCCTGACGGAAGATGGCGCCATTGGCAGCAAAGCTGCTCATGCTTCCACCTCGGCCTTCTTGGTGCTACGACGGCCACGCTTCTTCTCGGTGCCAGGCGCCGGCTTGGCATTGGCGATCAGATAGCAGCCGGTGCCATCGGGCTTGCGCTTCACCGAATAGCGGATGGTCTCGGAGCGGGCTGACATTGCACCAGCGACCTGGGAGATCGTGGTGGCCTTGTAGCCAAACTCTTCATCGGCTGTGTCGTAAGCCACCTCGATTGCTTCACCGATCTGGAGCTGCTGCAGGGCAGTCCTCAACGGGAAGGTTTTTGTAATTCGAGTGGTAGTGGTAGGGATGTCCTGGGCGGAAATGACGTTGAAACTCATTGCGATACGGAACGCATTGATACTATACCCCTAAACGGGCCTGTTTTGCAGCGAAAAGCTGCTGGTACTGCTCGGCTGTGATCTTTCGCTCATTGAACCGAGCCTGAAGCAGCGCATCGACCGAATCCAGTTGCTCTATTGGCATTGCCTGTATCGCAGCCAACGCCTTCTTGAAAACATCATCGGCCTGGGTCGGCTTCAGGTTCTGCACGATCGGCTTCCGTCTCGGTGGCGTCCACTCACACGACACCGGCGCTGCCAGATCCGGGCTGCCCATCACCCGGATGCACGGCTCGTTTCGCCGTTTCGGGTGCGGCATCAAGCTCGTGGTCCCGTAAAGCGTCACCCGTTTGCCCACCCACTGGCGCGGATCGGGCCCGAACATCGCCTTGATCGCGACCGCGTTGATCTTCGCCAGCACCAACTGCAGCGGCGTCTCCTCGAACGACATGATCACCTTCGGTTCGACGCCCCGCTCGCCCTGCAGCTCTTCGCGGACAATGTCACGAACTGTGAAGGTGACCGGCTCGCCATTGAATAGGCCAGCCTTCAAGAACCGGCCCGGGAAGAGCTCATCAAACGATTGAAATGCAGTCATAGACCCTCCAAGCCAAGATCATCAAGATTTGTATCGTCATCAGCGGATGACACATCAGCCCACGCAGGCGGCACAATCCACGCCTCACCGTAGCTGGGCCATTCGTTTCGCGCTTCGCATTCAGCTATGCGGTCGAATGCCTCGTCGCGCCGGCGGAAGCCTTCGTCCATAAATTCCTCGTCAGCCCACACAAGTGAATAGTTATAAGGCTTCTTCCATTCATACGCGATGAACCCCGTCTGCTCAGGGGCAAACCCGTGCCGGTCGGCATAGCCCAGGCTGTAATGCGCGAGCTGCACGTCATAGCCCAGTTTCCACGCCTGGTTCCTGAACATCAGCGGGTGAGCGCTGATCGTCTTCTTCAGGTCCAGCAGGATCTTCTGCCCCGGCACCTCGAGGTCCGGTTTGTACCGGCACTGGCGGCCCTCAGCATCAGTCCAGAAATGCGGTTTCTGCTTCGTCGGCAAGCTCGCCAGCAGCGGCCCGATCACTGGATCTGCACGTAACCGGCCGGCGATCGCGTGAGCGGTCTCGATCCACTCCTCATTCACGACCTCCTTCCCGTCGTTGCTCAGCAGCCACTGATCCCACCAGGCGATCGCCAGGACGGTCGCTTCCGATGGCTTGGCCGCATTGCGCTGGCTGCTGGTCGGTTTCTTCGGCGCGTCAGCCGGCAGCACCGCATAGCGCTTGTGGAACTCGGTCGGTTCCGTCAGCAAGCAGTCAACCAGCGACCCCTGGCGCATCGCGTCGGTGGGCTGGAACACCTCCCGCTCAGGATCGACATGCTTGGCCCAGTAATCCAGCGCAGTGCCGGTCACCATTGCTTTTAGGCGCGTCGCGGACATTGCCGGATGCGCGTGGTACTCATCAGGATGCAAGGTCACATCTAAGGTAGGACTTGCACAGCATACACGATGCAGTATGCTTTGGCAATGCCTGCACTACGCCCCAGACAACAAAAAGCAGTCGATGATCTGCGTGCTGCCTACCGGGCCGGCCGGGATGCCGTGGTGCTCGTCGCGCCCACTGGCATGGGCAAGACAGCAACAGCCGCTGAGATCATCCGATCAGCGATCAGCCGGGGCAATCCCGTCTGGTTCCTCGCGCACCTGCAAGAAATCCTGCTCGACACCAGCCGCCGGCTGACCAGTGAAGGCATCCAGCACGGTTTCATCATGGCCGGCATGCCCTCGGACCCGACCGCCATGGTCCAGGTGGTCTCGGTGCAGACCGCAGCACGGCGGCCGATCCTGTCCAAGCCAGCGCTGATCATCATCGACGAATGCCACCTGGCGGTCGCCAAGACCTATCTACGGGTCATCGAAGCCGCTGGCAACCCCAAGCTCCTGGGCCTCACCGCCACGCCAGAGCGCCTCGATCGCAAGGGCCTCAACGAGCTCTTCGATCACCTTGTGCCCACCTGCTCGACCCGGGACCTGATCGATGAGGGCCTGCTCTCATCCTTGCGCTACTACGCCCCCTCGCTGCCAGATCTCACCAACGTCCGCGATCGCGGCGGCGATTACGACGAGGGCGACCTGGCTGAGGTGATGGACCAGCCCACCATCACCGGTGACGCCATCGCGGCCTACCGCAAGTACGCCCAGGGCCGGCCAGCGGTCGCCTTCTGCACCAACATCAAGCACGCCACCCACACCGCAGAGGCATTCGCTGCTGCGGGGTTCAGGGCAGTCGCGATCTCAGGCAAGTCCACGGCCGGTGAGCGGAAGCATGCGCTCGAGGCCCTGAAGGCCGGCCAGATCGATCTGGTGGCGAACGTCGGCCTGTGGGTCGCTGGTGTCGACTGCCCCAACATCGGCTGCGTGATTCTCCTGAGACCCACCAAGTCGGTCACGGTTTACTTGCAATCAATAGGCAGAGGACTGCGTATCCATCAAGATAAAGACGACCTTGTTGTCCTCGATCATGCCGGAAACGTATTCGAGCATGGAATGCCAGACGAGCCGCGTGAATGGACCCTGGAAGGACGACGGAAGCGCAAAGGCCAGGCAGCACCACCTGTGCGTCAATGTCCTGCATGCTTTGCCGCTCACGCTCCGGCACCCGTGTGCCCTTGCTGTGGACATACTTATTTTGTTGCAGAACGTGAAGGACCGCGTATCGTTGAAGGTGAGCTTCTTGAAATTACAAGTGAAGTAGCTCAGAAGATTCGCAAACCGCATCCTGCAGCAGGTTGCAAAACATACGAAGATCTGGTCCAACGCGCTCGCGAAAAGGGCTATTCCGACGGCTGGGCCAAACACATCTGGCAAGCAAGGCAGCGAAAAAAGCTCAAGACGGCGTAAACTGCACCCGGCACCAAACAAGGGCCTCAAAGTGAAGGGGGGCCCTTTTTTATGTCCGAACAGCACGTCCAACAAGCAATTCGACTTGCGCTCGGTACCAGGCCAGACGTCACCCTCTGGCGCAACAACTGCGGCAAGCTCCCCGACCCACGCACCAATCGCTGGGTTGAATTCGGCGTTGCCAATCCCGGCGGCTCGGACCTGATCGGCCTCCGCACCATCACCATCGGCCCTGAGCACGTCGGTCGCACCATGGCCGTCTTCAGTGCCTGCGAAGTAAAAACCCCCACTGGTCGGGTCAGGCCCGAACAGCAGAGGTTCATCGATTTCATCCGCTCTCGCGGTGGCATCGCAGGCGTTGCTCGCTCGGTGGAAGACGCCCAGCGGTTATTCAGTTAGCCATTCGATCTGACCAATAAATTCGCCATCGGCGCTATACGAAATAATCTGAAGAGCCTCGACGCGGCTGCGGGCCCACACCATCCCGATCTTGTTCAATCTTTTGATCTGGTAATAGAAGCGGCGCATGATCGTGAAGAATAGTTGCAATAACAATGACAGGGATAAAGAAGATCAACCACTCAAAGGCGGCGCGACGTTTGCTCACAGTTGCTTCACTCCAAACGGCAACAATTCAGCAGCTTCTGCAGTCATCTTCCGCGTCCACGCTCGACGGTCTCGGTCCCAACTGAAACCAGCATCCTTGGCTAAGCCATTGCTCTCAAATGACACAATGGCCTGATACAGAAACCGTGGCTTCATTGCATCAGCAAGCAGCACCTCAAGATTCGGGCACCGCTCAAATACCTGCGCAATGTAAATGCAATCTGTCAGCGCTCGGTGTGCAGCCCACACCGGCACACCATAGGCCAGCGCTACGTTCTGCAGCGCCGGACGCTTGCGCACTCCAGGCCACTCAACATCATCCATCGTGCAAATCCAGGGGCGCTTCGGCAAGAAATCCTCGACCCATTGGCGGTCAAACGCTGCATTGTGCGCTACATAAGCGTCACAATGACACGCCATGTCGTAAGCGGCGCCCTGCATGTTCGCCGTTGCGCCAGGAGGGGCACATGTTGTCAGTGCTGGCGTGATTCCATTCACATGCTCTGCCGGATTCGTGCTCACTGGCAGCAAGAACGACATCTGTGCAATCGTTGCGCGATGTTCAACACTGAAGAAAATCATGCCAACCTCGGCCAAGCTGCCATCGGTCGGTTTTAATGCTGTGGTCTCTGTGTCAATGATCAGTAGCTTCATGTTCAAGGATGTGTTATGTGAACATTTGCAATGCCGTCCAGCGGCACGCCCAAACGGTGCGCAGCGCCGGCGGACAGGTCAATCCGCCCGCAGTCGCATCTGTCAGTGATCGGCACACGCAACCGGCGCCCTCGGTGGGTGACGGTCACGATCGTCCCGCAACGCAGCCAGGGATGGGCTGCGCTCACGCCCCAGTGACGGTACACCTGGCCGCAATAGGTCGTCCGGCCGTGATACCAGTCGTGGTACACGCTGGCGGTCACCTCTCGAGCCTGGACCGGTGCCGTCAGCAGCGCGGCGGCCAGCAGCCACCTCACTTGCGCCTCCACTCACCACACCACTCACCGTTTCCGGTCAGGGGCCACACAGCGATCATTGCCAGACTCAGGCTGTGCTCCGTGTGAACCGAAACGACCGGTGCATGCCGCCGGCAACGGCCGATGCTGCCCGGGGTGCCCTCCAGCTCCCCCATCCAGTCCCACCATCGGCAGTCGCCGCATCTATCTTTTCTATTCAAGGGTGTGCTCCAAAAGCAACGACTCGCATAGCGTACCACAAAATTCAGGTGCTACCGTAACGGCATGATTGATTTCGACGCTGCAAACGCCTTCGTCCTCGCCCTCGGCAAAGACCCAGGCTCCATCAGGCTTCGTGGCTTCTACCCCGCCGGCCATCCCCTCAAGGACTCCGACTCCGGCCGCAAATCTGGCCCCGATCGCAACACCATCACCCGCTGGCAGTCCGAAGGGCGCGGCGTCTACCTCGTCATCAATGACGGCGGCGACACCGATGCCGACATCACCGCCTGTCGCGCCTTCTTCGCCGAATGGGACGATCGCCCCAAGGACTGGCAGGTCACCGCATGGCAGGAATTCAACCTCCCAGAGCCCACCATCCAGGTCGACACCGGTGGCAAATCGATCCACAACTACTGGGTTCTCTCGGAGCCAGTTTCATCCGAGACATGGAAGCCAATCCAAACCCGCCTCCTCGACTACCTAGAGGCCGACACAAAACTTAAAAACCCCTCCCGTGTCATGCGCCTCCCCGGTGCCATGCACATGGACAAAAACGGCACACCAGACGGCCGCACCGACATCATCCACACCTCTGACAACCACTACACCGTTGAAGAATTTGCCGCATTGCTCCCATCAGAGCAGCAGCTCTACGAACCCGCGAAATTCACCGACTATCCCTCCGACTCCACACCCGATGAAATCCGCGATGCACTCGCCTGCATCCCATCACGCAAACCCGGCACCAACACCTACGACATCTATCGCAACATTCTCTGGGGCCTCATAAAAGCAACCGGCAACGAAGACGAAGCAATATCCCTAATGCAATCCCACTCCCCTGAGTGGAAGGGCATCCAGCAGGTCGCACGCTCTGGTGGCGCACGCGTCAACGAATCCACCTTCTGGTACTGGGCCAAGCACTACGGCTACAAGCGCAAGCGGCCTGTTCGTGATCTCCCGCCTCTGCAGCCACCGGGTGGCAGCAACTCACCCGACCTGCCAGCCGACAACACGCCCTTCCGCTGCCTCGGATTCAATCGCAACAGCTACTACTACATGCCCAACCGCGGCGGGCAGGTCATCGAGCTCTCGGCCGGTTCTCACACCAAGAACAACCTCATGACTCTCGCCCCACTCACCTGGTGGGCAACCCTCTTCCAAACCAAAACGGGCGCCATCGACTGGGACTCGGCAGTCAACTCACTCATCGCACGCTGCCAATCAACCGGCATCTACTCACCCTCCCTCGTTCGCGGTCGGGGTGCCTGGTGCGATGGCAACTCCGTCATCGTTCACCTCGGCAATCGACTCATCGCTGACGGCAAGCACATCCCCAAGCCACATCAATTCGATTCCCGCTACTTCTACGAAAACAGCGAATCACTTGACGGTCCGTCCGACACACCTCTCTCAGACGAGCAAGCAACAGCACTCGCCAATATCTCCGAGCGCTTCTCCTGGGAGTCGCCCGTCTCAGCCAACCTCCTCCTCGGCTGGATCGTTCTCGCTCCCGTCTGCGGTGCCCTCTCCTGGCGCCCCCACATCTGGGTGACCGGTGCGGCCGGCAGTGGGAAATCCACAGTGCTGCGCGATTTCATGCGCCCGCTCCTCGGTGGCATCTTCAAAGCTGCAACCGGTGGCACCACCGAAGCCGGCATCCGTGGCGCTCTCCGCTCCGATGCCATCCCCGTTCTCTTTGACGAATTCGAGCAGAACGAACTCAAGGACAAGTCCCTCGTCCAATCCGTCCTGGCCCTGGCCCGGGTCGCATCATCCGAAGGCGGTCAGATCATCAAAGGCACCGCCACCGGCGGCACGGCGGCCTACGAGATCCGATCGATGTTCTGCTTCAGCTCCATCACCGTTGGCATCTTCCAGAAAGCCGATTTCGATCGCATCTGCGTCCTGTCCCTCGTGCCCGCCAAGGACAAGCCCAAGGAACACTGGGAGGCCCTGCGCCGCGAGATCACTCAACACTGCACCGAGGAGGTCGGTCGCATGCTGGTGGCCCGGACCATTAAGCACATCCCGACCATCCGCAGCAACAGCAAGGTGTTCGCGTCCGTGCTGGCCGAGGCTTATGGCCAGCGCTTTGGAGACCAGAACGGAGCCCTGCTTGCTGGTGCGTGGAGCCTGATGCCGGCCGGATTGGGTGATCGGCTGGTGACGATCGAAGAGGCCCGGGAATGGGTCGGTTCTATGGACATGAGCTCGAAGCAGGTCGACGAGACTGATGCGGATGAAAACAAGTGCCTTAATTACATCCTTCAGTATCTCCTAAACGTAGGAGGAAGCAAGAGAATGTCAATGCTTGAGCTTGTCACCGACTACGTTAAAGGAAGGCGAATTGTGTCGCATTCAAGTTTTGATGACGGTGAAAGCATCGATACGCTTATCGGTCGATATGGCCTTCGGGTGATTGACAGCAGTCTTGCGATCGCTAACAACAACGCTAACCTTGCCGCTATTTTGCGCGATACACCTTGGGCAAACAATGCTTTCAGGCAATCGCTGAAGCGTATTCCTGGTGCAACTGCGTCAGCCAATCCGGTGAGGTTTGCGGGTTCTGGTGTTAGCAGGGCAACTGTGATACCCCTTGCGACATTCCTTGAATAGGTTAAAAACCTTCTTAACCTCGCCCGAGGGTGTAACGGTCCCAGGGGTCAGTCTCAAAGTGAGACTCAGATGAGACAGGCGAGTCTCAAGGTGAGTCTCATGAGAATCGGGGTGTAACGTTACGCCGTAACGGTCTTTGTAACGGTAAAAATCCAGTCGTACCAAGGGTTGTAACGGGCGTAACGGTTGTAACGTTTTTTCCCGGGAAACACCCCCATATATACCCATACCCCCCTATACCCCTCCCCCTCTTACTACTTACCTATCTATCTAGAGATATGGTGTTACAACGTTACAAGCCTTGCGCTGGAAGGGATCTCGGTGTAACGGTCACCGTTACAGCCCCTTGAAAACGTAACAACCCTTGCGCCGCAACGGTTCTTGGCGTTTCAAGCGGAAAAAACCTGGCTATGACTGGGTTCTTACTGCTGTCGCACTGAGTCTCACGTTGAGACTCGTTCCAGCGCAGTCGATCTCCCCACCAGAGGGGGCGCGGGGGCCAGAATTGGGGCATGGCCAACCCTGTGATCCAGTTCGACGCACGTCAGGTGGTCAGCCGCCTGGATGCACTCCGTGCCGTGCAGATGCGTTACGCCGGGTCGCAGGCGCTCAAGAAGCTCGGGTGGGAGCTCAAGCAGCACCACCGGCAGTGGATGGAGTCCGGTGGGTTTGACAACCCTGTGCCGTTCACGCTGGCCAGCCCCAGGTATTCGCCAGACGGCCTCGAGCTCAGGTTTCGCATCAGCACCGACGGGCCCAAGGGTCAGGCGCCGGCCAGCTACCTGTACCCGGTGAGCACCCAGGACGGAGCGGGCCGGAAGCCGGTGTACCAGACCCGGTTCGCCAGCTTCCTGCGTCGGGATGGAATCTCGACGATGCACCCGATCCCGTTCATCGGCGGGCGAGGGGTGCGGGTGAACTCCTACGGGAACATGGCGTCGAGCCAGTACGCGCAGGCCAAGGCGGGGCTGCGGCGTGATGACGGGAGCTTCTTCTCGACACCGGACGGGCGCAAGAGCGGGCCCAAGCGCGGGAACCTGAAGCCCGGCATCTACCAGCGCAAGGGCCGATCGCTGTTCATGCTCTTCGGCTATGCGCCCAAACTGCCGACCGTGGGCACCAAATACGACTGGTTCGGCATTACGGATCGTTTCGCTCGGGAAAATTTCCCGCGATACCTTGACGAAGCGTTGGAGCGTGCGATACGGTGATGGGCGTTGACGTTCTTAAACCGATGCTTAAAGCGCTGATCAAGCTGGCTGACGTGGCCTACAGGCGTGGCACGCCGATCGTCCCAGACCAATGGTTCGACTGGCTGGCCGCCAGAGGTGGCCAGGAGGGCCTGCAGGGCCCCTTGCTGTCCCTCGACGTACCTGTGCATTGGCAGGCATGGCTGGAGGGCTCTCAGGGGCCCTTCTGCGTGCAGCTCAAGGCCGATGGTGTGTCGATCAACCTCGTGTACCGCGACGGCGTGTTCGTTCACGCTCACCTGCGCGGCGGCAGGGACGTCACCGAGGCCGCCCTTCGTGCAGGGATCATCACCGAGCTCCCGGGCGATCCTGAGGGCCTGGTGGAGGTCCGTGGCGAGGTCATCGCACCCGGACTGTCCCGCAACGCCTGTGCGGCCGCTCTCAGGCGTGGTGATGGCAAGGTCAAGCTGCAGGTGCTGGCCTTCGACCTGGTGGGCATGCGCGACGTGGCAACGGTGACCGCTGCGGTGCAGTGGCTCACATGCGCCGGCTTCGCAGTTCTTGACTGCATGGCGGCTGAAGATGTCGCTGATGTTGAGTCGATGTTCAGGGATTTCTGCGCACTGCA
>JAIXVM010000058.1 GCA_027482995.1 Hyphomonadaceae bacterium
ACGACGACGGCTTCGCCGCGATAGGCATCGAGTTGGGCTTCGTAGACGGCCAGCGCATAGTTGCGGAAGGCCTTGCGATAGCGGGTGAGCTCGTCCTGGGTGAAGCGGCGGGCGTACTTGCCGATCACGAAGTTCGAGACGGCGTCGATGTCCGTGAATTTGTCCATGTAGGCGTTGAAGGTTGCCGTGCGTTCGGCCGCCGTAAGCTTCGGGTTGTTCAGTGTGCTGAGCGCCTCGCTGGCGTTCTTCTGAACATAGGCTTCCGTGCGCGCGTCCGCGAAGGCGGGCAGGGCGAGGGCCGCAACCAGGGTCGCGGCAATTGTAGATCGGATCAGGTTCTTCATAAGCAGATTCCTTTTTCGCGCGGCGTCCGATTACTCTTCAAATTCGTCAAAATCTGGGAGATCTTCGTACGCATCGGCCTCATTCACTTTTCCATTAGCGATCGCTGCCTGACGCTGAGATGAATAGATCCGGCGCAGGGCGACGTAGGGTTCGGGTTGCGAGTTCAATGTTTCAATTTGTTCATCCAGGCGCACACGGGCGTTGAGCCCGCCGATGAGGCCCATGCCGGCCCGGACGGCGACATCGGTGTCATCGTCATTGTCGATCTGGACCCATGTCAGCGGATCGAGCGCACGGTCGATGCCCGTGCCGATCAGGTCGCGCGGCGTGGTGGGGCCGAGCAGGGGCAGAACCAGGAAGGGGCCGCTCTCGACGCCCCAGACGCCGAGCGTCTGGCCGAAATCTTCCGAATGGTCATCAAAGCCGAAATGTTCCGCGGCGTCCCAGAGGCCGAGGAGGCCGACGGTGGTGTTCAGTGTGAAACGGGCGGCCGTGGTGCCGGCGCGCGAAGGCTCGGCCTGCAACAGGTCGTTGGCGAAAATGACCGGGCCGCCGAGATTGTCGAGGAAATCGCTGGCGCGGTCCCGGGCAAAGGCCGGCGTGACGGTCTTGTAGGCCATCGCGGCGGGGCGGAGGGCGTATTTGTCGACCCCGTTGTTCAGGGCGAACATCTGGCGGTTGAAGCCCTCATAGGGATCGGCGATTTCGCCGGGACCCGGGGCGGGAGCAGTCGCGCAGGCCGTGAGGGCGAGCGAGGCCAAGGCGGCACTGGCGGCGTGTTTCATGGGAGGGTTTCCTGCAAGAACGGCTGATAGATGGAGGGACGGTGCAAAAGGTTCAACGGGTGAGGGGCGCAACTCGGCTATCTAACGAGAATTTGATGCCACCGTCTTAATTCGCCAATTCGTGGTCATGCGGCTTGTACGGTCAGAAGCCGGTTGCCAGATCATATAAATGAATGTTTATATGTCCGCCATGAGTCCGGTCGAAGATCTTATCGAGAAACTGAAGGCTGCCGGTGAGCCCACCCGGCTGCGCCTGCTCGCGCTGCTGCGCGATCATGACCTGTCCGTGGGCGAGCTGGTGCAGGTGCTCGGGCAGAGCCAGCCGCGACTGTCGCATCATCTGAAGAACCTTTCCGAAGCGGGCCTCGCCGAAAGATTGCCGGAAGGGGCGTTTGTCTTCTACAGGGCCGCGCGGTCCGGCGCGGGGCTCGCGTTTCTGGATCAGCTGTTCGGGCAGGTGAGCGCGGAAGCGCCCGAGTTTCAGGCAGACCGGGACAAGTTGCGGGATGTCATGGCGGCGCGCGCGGCGTCGGCGGAGACGTATTTCTCGAGCATTGCGGAGACCTGGGACTCGCTGCGGGCGCTGCATTTTCCGAACGAGGCCATCGAGGACACATTGCTCGAGCTGGCCGGGAGCGGGCCGCACCGGCGGGTTGTGGATTTCGGCACGGGGACGGGCCGGATGCTGCTGCTGTTTTCCGGACGGGCCGTGGAGGCCGAGGGCATCGATTTCAGTCACCGGATGCTGACCGTGGCGCGGGCCAATCTTGAGCGGGCAGGGGTGAACAACAGCCGCGTGCGGTTTGGCGATGTGTCGGCGGCGCCGTTCGAGGATGCCTCGGCGGATCTCGTGATCGTGCACCAGGTGCTGCACTACCTGGATGCGCCGGTCGATGCGATTGCCGAGGCGGCACGCATCCTGATGCCGGGCGGCAAGTTGCTGGTGATCGATTTTGCGCCGCATGACCTGGAATTCCTGCGGGCTGAACATGGCCATCGCCGGCTGGGCGTGCGCCATGATGCCTTGTCGGAATGGACGCATGCGGCGGGGCTGAAGCTCGATGCGCCGCGATCCTTTGATCCGCCGGCGCCGGACGCGCCCGGCCTTACCGTCAATATCTGGCAGGCGATCAAGCCAGCCATCGCCAAAGCGAGGGCGGCATGATCCGCACACTGACACAATCTGACCGCGCCGCCGAGCCGCTGCGCGTTTCGTTCGAATTCTTCCCGCCAAAGAGCGAAGCCATGGCGACGCGTCTCTGGGACACCGTCAAACGGCTGGAGCCGATGGCGCCGGATTTCGTGTCGGTGACCTATGGCGCAGGCGGTTCGACGCGCGAGCGCACGCATGACACCGTGCGCCGGATTGCGGCGGAGACGGCGCTGCGCCCGGCTGCTCATTTGACCTGCGTGTCGGCGACGAAAGAGGAAGTGCTGGCGATTGCCGAGGCCTATTGGCAGGCGGGCGTGAAGCATATCGTGGCGCTGCGCGGCGATCCGCCGGCGGGCATGGGCACGAAGTATGAGCCGCATCCGGGTGGGTTTCTCGACTCGGTTGATCTCATCCGTGGGCTGAGGGCGCACCGGCCGGAGCTCGGCAAGTGTTTCGAGATTTCGGTGTCTTGCTATCCGGAACTGCATCCGGAGAACAAGGGCTGGGACGCGGAGATCGCTTACCTCAAGGCGAAGCAGGATGCGGGCGCGGACCGGGCGATTACGCAGTTCTTCTTTGAGCCGGACGTTTATTTCGAGTTTTTGGAGCGTGCG
>JAIXVM010000207.1 GCA_027482995.1 Hyphomonadaceae bacterium
ATGATCGTCTTGCCATTTGCGAGCACGACCTCGAGCGTTCCGTCGGCGAGCTGCGTGACTTCTTTGATGTCACCCAGGGCGCTCAGCGGATCAAAACCGGCCGGCGGTTCTGCGGTTTGAGCCGCGGCCTTGCCTGCAAACGCAGCGGCAAGTGCCTCAAATGCGCCCGCCACACCGAACCGCTTGTTACGGTCTGCCAGCGGAGCTGCTTTGAATTTTGCCATCTGATTTGCCTCATGCAACTTGGGTAAAAAACTACGAACGGCGTGCAGTCGGTCTCGCGCCTGCTGTCGACCTTGAAGACGACAACAGCAAATAAACGGAAGCGCGTTGGCGAAGTTGAGCCGCCACGGCCGTCCAGATAATTCTCCCCGGCTGCAGGCAGCCGGTCATTTAGCAATTGCGAAGAAGCGAGACCCGAAATTTCCGAGAAACCCGGGATTTCTAAACACCAATCGTCTGTAGGCAGAACATGTGGCGCGGGTTGTGGTTGGCTTGCAGCAACAGGATCTCAATTTCGGTCATCAGGTAACAGCAAACAGAAGTCAAGCGCACGGGTCAGACACGACAGTATTGCCGAGAGCGAGCGCTCGTGGAACACGCATCTTGCTTAAGTTGCTGTCCCGCAAATCGAATCACGCCAGCCCTGCTCGACGTTCGAGTACTTGCCCAGAAAACCTTCAAACAGATTCCGGATCTTCTCTTCGGTCGAAACCTTCTGCTGGGTCTGAGGCTTCCTTGCCTGCACAGGCTTCTCGGCTGAAGCCCGGTCCTGAACTTTGATAAAGAACCCGTCTCAAAAGGTGCAGTTCCGAAACTGGACCATGGCGCCGGTGAATTTCCGAAAGCCAGATCCGGCCGTCGTGCGGAAGGATATCGGATGCGCCGAACTCCGGCCTTTCAAAGGATCTCGCAAGGAAGCTGATCGCAAAACCGCGTTCGCGCAGATGGCGTCTGGCGTCACCTGCGACCGATTGCTCAGACGTGCGCTTGGCGCAACGTACGGTCTTGCCCCAATCAAAAAACTGGTTAGACGTCCATCCAATAACACAAAATCCGTATGACATCCTTGGGAGGATAAATTGAAAATCGACAAAAACGTGCGGCTTCTCGCCAGCACGGCCATCGCTTGGTGCGCCGTTTCTCATGTGGCTCTCGCTCAGGAAACCGCAGAAGCGGTTCCGGCAGAAGTGGCAGATGCTGCGCAGCCTGCTGACAGCGAAGCCCGCCGCCTCAACGTGGTTACCGTGACGGCGCAACGCCGCGAGGAGAGCGCGCAGGACGTCCCGCTGTCCGTAACCGCCGTTGACGGCGAACAACTCGAAGATCTGCGCGTTGAAAACATCGAGAATATCAGCCTCATCTCGCCTTCGATCAGCTTCAACAAGACAAACGCGCCCGCCGCGTCGAGCAACATCCAGATCCGTGGTATCGGTACGACCGGTCAGTCGCGCGTCTTCGAAGGCGCAGTCGGCGTATTCATCGACGGCGTCTATCGCACACGGTCCGGCCAGGCGCTGTCGACCTTCCTTGATTTTGACGGCCTGCAGGTCCTTCGCGGTCCGCAAGGAACGCTATTCGGCAAGAACACTTCGGCCGGCGCCCTGCTCCTGAATTCTCAGGCCCCTGACCTTGATTCGGTCGGCGGCTTTGTGGCCGGGAGCTATGGCAACTACAACGCGATCGATCTCTCCGGTGCAATCAATATTCCGGTGGCTGAGAATGTTGCGTTTCGCATCGCGGGATCGCACTCGGAACAGGACGGCTACCTGGAAAACCCGGAGGGCGACACGCAGAACGACCAGAAGGTCGACGCCGTCAAGGCGAGCCTGCTCTGGGAGCCGACCCCTGACCTCTCGATCAAGCTGATCGCGGACTATTCGGTACAGGACGATGAAGTCGGTTACGGCACGTTCAACGCGGTGAACGGTGTCCTGACCCCGCTCATCAACGGCCTGACGCTTGCCAACGGCTTTGCCATTCCGTCGAGCGACATCGATGACTATGAAGCCAGCATCAACACCCCGACTTCGACCGAAGTGGTCGATCAGGGACTGGCGCTCAACATAGATTGGGAAGTTGCAGGCGGCACGCTCAGCTCGGTCACGGGTTTGCGGGAGTATGATACCGTCCAGCGCGGCGATGCGGATTTCTCCCCGGCTGATATCCTGATCATCGACGAGCGTTTCAATTCGAAATTCTTCTCGCAGGAGTTCACCTATGCGGGTGAGTTGGACGGCGCCTTGAACGCCAACTACCTGTTCGGTGCGTTCTACTCCGATGAAGAACTCGACATGGGTCGCTCGCTGACCTGGGGCCGTCAGGCACAGGCCTTCTGGAACCCGGTGCTCGCCGGCAGCGGTTTCCCGTTTGGAATCTCCAATGCGGCGCCGGGTGAATGGGCTGACGAAAGCCTGATCGGTACCGCCGAGTCGCTGGCCTTCTTCACGCACTGGGACTTTGCCCTGACCGACACGTTCAACCTGATCACGGGTCTTCGTTATTCCGAAGACGACAAGACCGGGGCGTTCAACTATAATTTCTTCCGTGATCCGATCTTTGATCCGCTCGCGATCGCCGGCTCTGCCCCTGGACCCGTTTATGCGCGCGACTTCTCGGATGAAGCCCTGTCGGGCACACTGAGCCTTCAATACCGTCCGTCCTCGGACACGATGTATTATGCCAGCTACAACCGCGGCTACAAAGCCGGCGGCGTGAACATTGACGCCAGCGGCGCCGGTGTTCCGGGCAGCTCGCTGACACCCCTTGTACCGCCGGTTGTAACCGATCCTGTCTTCGCGCCGGAGACCGTCGACGCTTACGAGCTCGGCGCCAAGTTTGGTTGGATGGATGGCGGTGCACAGACCAACCTCGCTGTGTTCTACAGCGATATCCAGGACCTCCAGGTCGCCCAGTTCCTCGGGCTGATTTTCACGATCCTGAATTCGCCGGAAGCTGAGTCCTATGGTGCGGAATTCGAGCACACGCAGGTCCTGAACGACTTCCTCGTCTGGAACGCGTCGGCCACCTGGCTGCCGGAAGCGAGCTTCGGTGATGACCCTGCCATTGGTGTCCTTTCCGGACGCCGTTTCTCCAACGCGCCCGAGATTGCCGCCAACACGTCGCTGCAATTCAACTATGATCTGTCGGCAGAGAAGACCCTGACGGGCCTGCTGCAGGTCCAGTACGCTGGAGAGCGCTTCACCAACACGGCGTCGAACCTCAAGGAAGACGCCCAGACGACGATCAACGCAAACGTGGGTATCGACTTTGAGAGCGGAATCTCGGTGTCGGCCTTTGTCCGTAACCTGACAGACGAGCGTTATGTGGTCCAGCACTTCAACACTCCGCTCCAGGGTGATGACCGCAACGCCTATGTCGCGGCGCCCCGGACCTTCGGCGTGAGCGTGCGCAAGTCGTTCTGATCCAGTTGGCCTGTTTCACCGGCGTCTCCGACGCGCGGTGGAACAGGCCTTCCCTACCGCGGCGCACATGAAGCGTGCCGCGTTTCCTCCCCGGAAAACCTTGCGCGCTGCATATCTTGCAGCGCGCAATTTTTTGAGGTGGCTTTGATTTGACTCTCAACGCCGATCCGCTTCATCTGTCCAGATACGCACGAAACAAGGGCAAAAGCCGACGGCGTATTGGGGGATGAGGGAGATGAAGCAATCCGAGCGTCGGAAACAGTCGACGGACAAGCTGATCATGGCCTGCCTTGAATTGGCGGCCGAAAAGGGTGTTTCGGCATTGACCTTCGACAATATCGGGGAGCGGGCCGGCTATAGCCGCAACCTCGCCTTCCAGAAGTTCGGCTCCAAAGCGGGCCTGTTGCAGGCGGTGATCAACTATCTGCACGATGCCATGACGGAGATCCGCGAGAAGCGAAATCTCGAAAAACTGAACGGGCTCGATGCCCTTCGGCTATACTGCGACGTGCACGTCAGTTCGACCGAGCGAGCGCCGGACATGCGCGCCTATTTCATTCTGATGAGCGAAGCCGTCTCGGAACAATCCGAGATGAGAGCCTTGTTCGTGAAGTCGCACGAACGATCAGCGGCCGAGATCCAGCGGCTGATCCAGCGCGGCCGGGCCGACGGATCCATCCGCAAGGATATCAACGTCGAAATGGCGGCGCTTGTTATCGGCACGCAGCTGATTGGGATTTCCTCCGAAGCGCTCATAGATCCCGACTTCAATCTGAAGAAGGCACGCAAGGAATTGAGGTTCTTGATTTCCGCCGCCTACGGCGCCCGGCAAGATGACACCAAGCCCGCGCGCCTGCAGGCATCAGCGGCACGGTCGTAACCAACGCGTTCGAACGACGCAGCACCTGTCATGGCCGTGCAATTGCGCGTTCCTTGATGCGGGCTGTCTTTACGGAGCTCTGAGGCGGCGGCCGGGCTCACCCATTGCGACACCTCGCCCTTGCCGCGTTGACTTTGAGCCCGCGAGACGCAGCTCACGTCTTGCCCTGTCGCTAACTCCCAGGCCTCGCTGATCATGCCCAAACCTCCGCTCGACCCTGCAACCCAAAGCGAGATCATCGAGATGGCGCTCAGCGATCATGTCAGTTTTGCGCAGATCCGGGCGCTGCACGGCGTCAGCCCGGACGAGGTCAAGGCGCTGATGCGCCGCGAGTTGAAGCCCGGCAGCTACCGGGCGTGGCGCCGGCGGGTGCGCGCGTTCGCGGACCGGCGGGCGGCTTACAAATGATCCGGGACCCGCATCCCTGGGCCTCAAGCCTTGAGACGCTGCACGCGCAGGCCTGGACCTGCCTCGTGCGCGGCGTCCATGACCGGCATGCACCTGCACGCCACCCGGTACTGGCCACGGTCACGACAAGCGGCCGGCCCCGGGCCCGGACCGTTGTCTTGCGACATGCAGACCGGCTCGCCGGCAGCCTCGACATCCACACGGACATTCATTCGGCAAAAGTGACCGAGCTGCGTGCGACGCCGCAGGCGGCCCTGCAAGTGTGGGACAGCGCAGGGCACCTGCAGCTGCGGCTCGAGGCGGAGGTTTCGATCCTCACCGGCTCCGATGTTGAGGGCATCTGGGCCCGCGTTCCTCAACGCTCGCGCGTCAGTTACGGCAGCCAGCCCCCGCCGGGCGAACCGATCAGCGACGCGCTCGACTATGTCAAATCACCCGATCTGGCTTGTTTTGCGGTGCTGCGCCTTCGGGTGGATGCGATGGATCTTGTACACCTTGGACCGCACCACCGGCGCGCCCGCTTCGAGCGCCAGGATCAATGGCGAGGCCAATGGCTGGCGCCCTGAACACGGCACACTTCACTCGCGCAGGCGCACTCAGACCGCGCCCCGTCTCAAAGCGGCGAGGTGATCGGCTCCGAGCATGAGCCGGACGCCCAGCGTGCCGGTGCCGGCGAGCACGGGCTGCTTCCTCAGACAGATCTCGATCCCTTCGATAGCTTCAAATCCGGCGCAGGCGTCTACGATCCTTGAGACGAAGCGTTCCTGTGTCTGGTAATGATGCTCGCGCGCCAGTCGGTCGATCTCGGCGATCAAGGGGTCATAATCAAACACGAGCGCCATCTGATCGGCGCTGACAAGGACGAGCTCAGGCGCGATGGTAAGGGTCAGGTCAAGCAGGTGCCTGTCGGGCACCACGTCCAGAGGTCCGTACGTACCAATCTGCGCCGGGATCTTGAGGTCCCTCAGTTCGACCTGAGCGCGGCGCGTCACGTTAGGCAGTGCTTTGGGCGGTTATGCAAGACGGCCCGACCCAAATCGAAAACGATCCAATTAGCGGGTCCCATCTTCGCCGTCCTCTCCAGGCACTGCGGCCCCTCTCTTCACGAGGTGCTGGGTCAACACTGATTTATAGCGTCGCTGTCGGCGGCGGGCCTTGGCGCCGGACGCGCGCCAGCCTTCCCGCTTGTCTTCAACAAGCTCTTCAAGATCTTCGGCGTCGATGACGAACCGGGCGTCGGCTGGGGACGTTCGTTTGACCATAAGGAAGGTGTAGAGCGCGGGCAAAAGCTGCCAAGAGGAGGCCGCCGATTACGCGTCGAACTGACGCGAATCTCAAGCTTGTTGACGCGGCTGGCGGAAATAGCTTTCCTCGTCTTGGAGGCACGACCTATGGGAAAGCAAAGCGCCGCGATTGATCTGCAGACATTCGAGCGAACCGCCTCGCTGTTCGCGCAAAAGCGCCGGGTATTGCCAGACAATACCGTCGAAGGGCTCGCAAGCGACATCGTTCGCCGCCTGGCGCGAACGGTTAAAACAGACACCAGACAGCCTGCGCTCGAGATCACACCAGGCGCCATCGCCGCTTTTTGCGATACGCTTGTGAAAGACGGCCCCGAAGCGGCGTTGCAGTTCATCGATGATCGCCGGGCTGAAGGCGCGACCCAAAAAGAAGTCTATCTCGGCTATATCGGCGCAGCCGCCAGCGAACTTGGAAAGCGCTGGGATGATGACTGGCTCACCTTTGCCGACGTCACGATAGCGACCGGCCATCTCTATGCCCTGATGCGTTCGCTGAGGGATGAAGAAGGCCGCGAGAGCCCTGAATTTGATGTGCGAAAGCGCGCGCTCTTCGCAACGGTTCCAGGCGAGGATCACGGAATCGGAATCACAATCGCCGCCGACCTGTTCCGCGGCGCCGGATGGGAGATCGATCTCCAGATCGGGCTGGGGCATGAGACCTTGCTAGATCATGTGGAGCAGACACGGCCCAAGGTTGTCGGCCTGTCACTAAGCACTGACGGCCGGCTGCCGGAGCTGCTCCATCTTGTCCT
This sequence comes from Hyphomonadaceae bacterium, assembly GCA_027482995.1. GTDB lineage: Bacteria > Pseudomonadota > Alphaproteobacteria > Caulobacterales > Hyphomonadaceae > Hyphomonas. Next base: position 6,767 of record JAIXVM010000207.1, read on the forward strand.
TGCGATGCGCATTGCGCTTCCCCGGGCGATTGTAGGTGTTGCACCGGGTGCAGGCCTAGACGCCAAGCTACTCGGCGATGTCGCCGATGTCGACCTAATCTTCACCGACGCATCGTCTGCCCTGTCCGACTTGGACCGCCTGATTCAAGTCCGGGGCTAAGTCGAAAAGATCAGCTCACGGAGAACAGCATCGCCAAAGCAGGCTTGCCCTCACTTCAAAGATCAGTAGCGCGGCACTTCAGTCAATTCACTTCGCCTGAGCGATTAACGTCTCGCAGCGGCATGAAAAAGCCGATCAGGTCCTCCGGCGTGGCCCGCTCCAGCGCGCCGGCATCGATCTCCGACTGCGACCATATCCAGGTTACGGCCGGATCATGCAGCATTGCCCAATCTGCAAACATGCGCTCCTGGACAGGGGCTTCGACGTGCAATCGGACTTCGAGGTGGCGGTCATCCTGCTGGATTCGTGCGAGTGTCGCCCTGACCTCTGGCTCTGGCCCCTCGAGCCACTGCATGTAGATGTCGGCGCGGCAGATCAGGGCG
>JAIXVM010000021.1 GCA_027482995.1 Hyphomonadaceae bacterium
CATTCTAGCTAAGTGTAATGGACATTACAAGCGTTCCTCCCATCCAAGAGCCTGCCCCTTGAACAATCCGCTCAACATCCGATCCCTTAACCCGAAAACTCCGGGCGAGGCGCCAGCTGGCGCCGTCGCCGAGCCAGCCGCGTCCGTCTCCTCCCCGGACGCGGCGGCTGAGCCCATGCGGTTTGACCGGCGCCGGATCATGTACGCGGTCGGCGCCCTGTTGGCCCTGCTGGTGATCTGGAAGGCGGCCGATTGGCTGCTGGTCGGCCGTTTCGAAGTGAGCACCAACAATGCCTATGTGCGGGCTGAGATCACATCGATTTCGCCCCGGATCCAGGGCTACGTCGCGCAGATCGCCGTCACCGACAATCAGGCTGTCAAGGAAGGCGACCTGCTGATCGTGCTGGAGAATGCCGACGGAACCGTGAAGCTCGCCGAAGCCGAGGCCGCCGTCGCGCAGGCCCGCGCGCAGCTCGCGGCACAGCGCTCGATGCTGGTATCGGCGAAGGCACAGCTGCAGGCCCAGACCAACCGGCTGAGCGAGTTTGCCGCTGCCAAGGACGCCGCCGCCGCCGACGCGGAGCTGGCGCTGGACGAATTGTCCCGCGACAAAGATCTTGCAGCCAAAGGACATTACCCGGCCGCGCGGGTGACCACCGCTCAAACCCAGACCGAAGCTGCGAACGCTGCGCTGAAACAGGCACGGGCGGCTGAAGTGTCCCAGCGCAGCCAGATATCCCTGGCCCGCGCCGGGATCATCCGTGCAGAGAGCGATGTCGCCGCGGCTGTGGCGGTCGTTGCGGAGGCCGAAGCGCGTCTTGCGGCGGCCGAGCTCGACAGCGGACGTGCGGAGATCCGCGCGCCGATTGCCGGCGTGATCGCGAACAAGACCATCTCGGAAGGCCAGCTGCTCAATCCGGGCCAGCAGACGATGGCGATCGTGCCACTCGACAAGGCCTATGTGGTTGCGAACTTCAAGGAAACGCAGGTCGAGCGCATGCGTCCCGGACAGCGCGTGAAGCTCTCGGTGGATGCCTATCCGGACCTCAAGGTCGAAGGCACCGTCGATTCGATTGCGCCGGCTTCCGGCGCGCAGTTCAGCCTGATCCCGCAGGACACCGCGACCGGCAACTTCACCAAGATCGTGCAGCGCATACCGGTGCGCATCGCGCTTTCCCCGGACGCACTCGCAACCGGATTGATGCGGCCCGGCCTATCGGTCGAGGCGACCGTAACGGCCAAGCCGGTCCGCAGCTGAGATGGCCGACGACGCGCCGGCGGGTCCAGGGGCAATGCCCGATGCGGACGCCGGAAAGGTGCCGCTGACGCTCCACATCGGATTCTTCGCGATGGTGATCGGCATGTTCATGTCGATCCTGGATGTGCAGATCGTCGCCAGTTCGATCCATGAAATCCAGGCGGGCGTCTCGGCGAGCGGAGACGAGATTGCCTGGGTGCAGACGGCCTACCTGATTGCCGAAGTCGTCGGCATTCCGCTGTCCGGCTTTCTCAACCGCGTGTTCGGCATGCGACGGCTGTTCCTGATGTCGGCCGCCGGGTTCACAGGGGCGAGCCTTTTGTGTGCGCTGTCCTGGGACCTGCAATCGCTGATCGTGTTCCGCTGCATCCAGGGCTTCGTGGGCGCAGCGATGGTGCCGACGACAATGGCGGCGGCCTTCACGCTGTTTCCGGGCGGGCGGTCGATGACGCAGCAGGTGATGGTCGGCATGGTCGCCACGCTTGCGCCGTCCATCGGGCCGACCCTTGGCGGCTGGGTGACCGAGCATTCGAGCTGGCACTGGCTGTTCCTGCTGAACGTGCTGCCCGGTATCGCGGCGATCGTGCTGGTGTACATGTTCGTGCCGCGCCAGAAGGGTGACATGTCGCTGCTCCGGCGGATGGATCTGATCGGCCTTGCGGGCATGGCCCTGATGCTGGGCTCACTGGAATGGGTGGTTGAAGAGGGACCCAAGCAGTTCTGGTTCGAGAGCCGCGAGATCATCGCCGGATCACTTGTGTGCCTCCTGGCGGGCGTCGTGTTCTTCTACCGATCCCTGACGACGGACACGCCGGTCGTCGACCTGAAGGTCTTCCGTGACCGGAACTTTGCGTCCGGCGCGCTCGTCGGCGCCGTGATGGGGCTGGGGCTTTATGGGTCCACCTACATCCTGCCGCTGTTTCTGGGCCAGGCGCGCGGGCTCTCTTCGCTGCAGATCGGCCAGATCATGAGTGTATCGGGCGTTGCGATGTTCTTCGGGGGACCCCTCGCCGGCGCGCTGACCCGTAAGTTTGATCCGCGTCTTGTGCTCACCGCTGGGCTATTGCTGATCGGGCTTGGCACGCTCGGCAATGCGCAGATGACGTCTGAAACCGGCTTCGAACAATTGTTCTGGCCTCAGGTGATGCGCGGCGTGGGCCTGATCATGACAATGGTGCCGACCACCACGCTGGCCATCGGGTTTCTCAAGCCGGAGCTGGTGGCGAATGCCTCGGGTATCTTCACCTCGGTGCGTAACCTCGGCGGCGCAATCGGCATTGCGCTGCTGAACACCATGATGCTGCACTTCAGGTCACTCCACGAACAGGAACTCGCCGCCGGGATGGACCCGTCCCGGCCAGAGGTTCAGGATTTCATCAGCCGCAGCACGGCCGCGCTGCAAGCCTCCGGCGCCGCCGATCCGCACGGCGCAGCCGTCGCGCAGCTGATCATGCGAATGCAGCAGGAGGCGTTGATCATGACCTTCAACAACCTCTTCTTCTGGATGGCGATGTCGTTCGTCGCCGTCTTGTCGGTCGTCCTGGTACTGAAGAAGCCGGCCGCGATGGCCGCGGCCCCGCAGGGCCATTGAGGAATTCCGCGCGGTGCCGGTCAGGCGCGGGTGAAGTCCATCGTCCAGTTGGTTTCCCACGTCTGGCCGCCGTCGGCGGACATCGCCTGCTCCCAGCGCGGCGTTGGCGCGCGGGTCTGCAGCCAAAGGAAGCGGACGTGGATGGGACGACCGCTCGAGTCGTCCACCGCGAGGAATGTGCCGGTACCGTCTTCAAACCGGCCGATCACGGGCACATCCAAGACATGCGGGTTTCGCCCGTCGAGCCACCAGATCGCCCAGGTGCCGGCTGCCGGATCAAAGGACCGCACGGCGATGGCACGGTACGCGCCCGTCGAAATGTGGAGGAGATTGTCTTCCACGTTGCCGAGGCCGCCGAGGACGGGACGCATCTCGCACGTGCCACTGAAACTTTCCCAGTCGCTTGAGTTCACGAGCCGCTCGCGCAGGCGGCGGTGGGCAACCTGCCAACGGCCGATCTGGAAATCGAAATCCGCCGACATGCGCGAGGCCTAGCTCAGCACGCCGAGCGCGCGGATCGATTGCCAGACATCATCCACCGATACCTGCTGAAGCGTGGGCGCCGCGTTGATGATTACCGGTTTCGGGCCGCGCGGGGCGGAATGGTCAGGGTTGCTTTCGCTGGTGGCGAAGAGGGCAATGCCCGGCGCGCCGGCGAGCGTCGCCATGTGCATGGGGCCGGTATCGTTGCCGACCACGAACAGAGCGGTTTCAGCCAGCGTGACAATCTGGAAAAGGTCCGTGCGCGTCACGAGACTTTTGACGCGTGGCTCGCGCTTGACGATCTCATGCGCAATCTGGCCTTCGGCCGTTCCGCCGATGATGGCGGGCATGATGCCCGCATCGGCGATGCGCTTGGCGAGAGCCGCGTAGTTTTCGACCGGCCAGCGCTTTGCCTCGCGGTGCGCGGAGGCGCCCGGGATCAGCAGCATGTAGGGGCGCGTGAGGCTGAAATAGGCGGGGTTCAGGCGCGGCGTGTTGCCGAGCTTAGGTCGCACCCAGCCAAGGTCCGGGAACGGTGCGGACTTGCCGAGCCAGCGGCCGGACGGGGCAACGCCCGCGACTTCCAGCTGCTCGGCCAGCCGGTCAATCGTGTGCATCGTGGCGCGGGCCGGATTGTCATGGAAGAAGGCGCACTTCTCGTGGTGGCCGGACCAGAGCGGCGCCTTGCCGCCGCGCTGCAGGGCCGTGAAGTAGTTTTTGGTACGGCCGCTGGTCTGGAAGTCATAGATGATGTCGAACTTGGCGCGCTTGATGCGCTGGATCAGCGCGGCGGTGGGCTTCAACCCGTCAGGCCGGCCATCGGTTTCGACGAGGTCCACATAGGGGCAGACTTTCGCAAATTCCTCGAAGGGCGGGGTCGTCAGCAGCGTGATCCGGGCCGAGGGGTGAAACTCGCGGACCGCCCGCATGGCGCCGAGCGCAAGCACGAAATCGCCGAGGGCGCTGAGCTTGATCACCAGCACCTCCTTTGCTTTCGTTCCCGGGTTCTCCGGGCTGGCGGTATTCGCCCGCGCGCTGTCCAATGCCGTAAATTCCCCTACTCCAACAGGCGCTTATAGACGCTGAGGGTCGCCGCCTGAAGCCCCCTTTTGGAGAAGTGGCGTGCAACATGGGCGCGGCCCTCCCGGCCCATCGCGGCGCGGGCGTCCGGACCGAGCGACAGGATGGCCCGCAGGGCGCCCGCGAGGGCTGGGGCGCTGCCGGGTTCTGCCCGGGTGCCGGTCTCGTATTCCACGACGGTTTCACGCGCGCCGCCATGGTCAGAGACGATGACGGGGCGCTCCATGGCGGAGGCCTCGGCGGCGACCCGGCCGAAGGCTTCCGGGCGGATCGAGGGGGCCAGCACGAGACCGGCGGCCAGGTAGGCGGCGGGCATGTCAGCGGAGGTGATGTGCTGAGAGACCTGCGCTGCGCCGGTCAGGCCGAGGCGGGTGATCTGCTGCTGCAGTTCGGTGACGTAGGCATCCCGGCCCTGCGCGTCTCCGGCCAGCACCAGGACGAGACCGGCCCGTTCCTCGGGTGGCAGGAGGGCGAGGGCATCGAGCGCGAGGCCCTGCCCTTTCCAGCGGGTCAGGCGGCCGGGGAGCAAAAGGATGAGGCGCGGATCGCCGGCGAGGCCCCAGAGGGCGCGGACGCGCTCGACATCGGCAGGCGGCACGGCGGCGGGATCGAAGACGGAGAGGTCCACCCCGCGGGGAATGGTGACGATGCGGGCGGGGTCGGTGCCGTGGACTTCGCGGATATGCGCGGCGATCCACTGGGAATTGGCGATGACCAGATCGCCCTTGGCCATGACGGAATTGTAAGCGCGCTTCAAGCCCGACGTGCCGGAATAAGCGCCGTGATAGGTGGTGACGAAGGGCACGCCTTCGGCTTTCGCCGCCGCCCAGGCGCTCCAGGCGGGCGCGCGGGAGCGGGCATGGACGAGGCTGACAGTCTGCTCGCGGATGACCTGGCGCAGCCGGCCTTCGTTGAGCTTGATCGTGACCGGGTTGCGGGATTTGGCATCCATGCGGATCAGCTCGCCGCCGAGGCGGGCGAATTCGCGCTCGAGACGGCCGCCCTTGCTGGCGAGCAGCGCGCGTCCGCCGGCCTCGACGATCGCTTCGGTGACCTCCAGCACGGTGCGCTCGACGCCGCCCGCCGACAGCTCCGGAGCCACCTGGAGAATCGTCTTTCCCTGAAGATCCGGTAACCCGGCCATAACGCGGCCCGCCCTACTCGCTTGACAGGCGAGAGAGATGACGGAAGGCAACCCTGATGACAACGGAATCTTTCATCTCACCCGAGGGCCGGCGCCTCGCCTTCCGGCGCACAGCTGCAACAGGGGGCGGGGCAACCCTCGTCTGGCTGTGCGGGTTCAAGTCCGACATGAGCGGCAGCAAGGCGCTGGCGGTGGAGGCCTGGGCGAAGGCGCAGGGCGCCGGCGCGCTGCTGTTCGACTATTCGGGACATGGGGCGTCCGGCGGGCGGTTCGAGGACGGCACGATCAGCGACTGGCGCGCGGACGCGTTGGCGGCGATTGATTCGCAGACGGAGGGACCATTGGTGCTCGTTGGCTCGAGCATGGGCGGCTGGATGGCGCTGCTGGCGGCGATGGCGCGGCCTGAGCGGGTGAAGGGGCTCGTGCTGATCGCCCCCGCCCCGGACTTCACCGAGAAACTGATGTGGCCGGAGTTCACACCCGAGCAGCAGGCAGAGATCCTGGGCGAGGGCTTCACGCTCAGACCGTCAGACTACGGAGAACCGTATCCGATCACGCGGGCGCTGATCGAGGACGGACGGCAATGGTCGATCCTCGACAAGGACATTCCCTTCGCTGGACCGGTGCGCATCCTGCAAGGCATGCAGGATGCGGATGTGCCCTGGGGCCATGCGCTGGCGCTCGCGGCGGCGTTGACGACGGACGATCTTGTGCTGCAGCTGATCAAGGACGGCGATCACCGGCTGTCGCGCGAGGAAGACATCGCGCGGCTGCTGGCTGTGTGCGAAGAGATGGTGCAGCGGGTTAGCGCCTGATTCAGAGGCGCAACAAGATCGCGGCGGCGTCGTCGCGGGCTTTCAGACGAACGCCGCGCGGTGTGGCTTCGTGCTGGCGCAGGTCGCTGATCGATGTGGCAAGGCCATCTTTCAGAACACGGGCAAGAAGGCTTGCTGGTGTGTCGAGGCCGTAGGGTTCGACGAAGCGGAAGAAACCGTCCGTCATCAGAAGGACGTAGGCGCCGAGAGGCAGAGTCATGTGCTGTGTGTTCAGGTGTGCGGCGGCGGCGGGATTGAGCGTCAACAGGCCGCGTTCCGGCGCGTTGGCCGCGCGCCTTTGGGCTTGCAGCATGGCCCAACGCTCTTCCTGAGATAAGGCCAGCATGCGGGCGGCGCCGCGTGTTTCAGCATCTGCCGCCTCCTGCGTCCCTATGAGGTGGGCTTCACCTCCTGCGATCTGCGCGATGGCGAAACAGTCGCCTGCCCAGACAAACTCGCACGTCTCGCCCTCGCGGCGCAGCCACATGGCGGACGCGACCGGCATTGCCTCGCCCGGCAGGCTGGCGAGCGGGACTTTTGACAGGCGTTCCGCTTCGGCGCGCACATCCGTCAGCACACGGCCGAAATAGGCTTTCGCATCCTCGCCGGCGCCGGGACCGGACATCAGCCGCGATGACGTGGCTTCAGCCAGCCAGGCCGCGCCGCTTTCCGCACTTTGGAAAGGTTTCAGGTCGGTGGCGTCCGTCGCTCCGTCGATGACCCAGGCGCGGCCGGCAGCGGCATCAAATCCCAACCGGTCATCGCCCGATTTGCCCGGCGTGCCGGGATCGTTGACGCTGTCCAGAACCTCGATGGCCATCGCGGACCCCCGTCCCTCTCAGCCCTTGCTGGCCGACTTTACGTGCGCGACGATGGCATTGGCGTGGCCGTGGCCGAGCTTGTGCTCGGTCTTCAGCCAGTTGACGATCTCGGCATGCTTGGCGCCCTTGCGGGTCGCGACCAGGCCGAACCAGTGGCTCATCTTCTTGCCATAGGTCTTCTCGATCGAAGGGAAATAGGATGCGGGCCCCTTGATGGGCTCGGATGTCGGATCGTCGGCCATGATAGCCTCCATTGGGGTGAGGCCGCTGACATCAGCGGCCTGATATTGTCTGCGCCTAGTCGCGCAGCAGTTCGTTGACGGCCGTCTTTTCGCGGGTCTTGGCGTCAACGGTTTTCACGATGACGGCGCAGGCGAGCGAGGGGCCGCCCTTCGGGTCTGGCAGCGTGCCGGGCACGATGACCGAATAGGGCGGGACCTTGCCATAGATTATCTCGCCGGTCTGACGGTTCACGATCTTGGTGGACTGGGTGATGAACACGCCCATCGCGAGGACCGAGCCTTCGCCGACGATGACGCCTTCAACCACTTCGGACCGCGCGCCGATGAAGCA
>JAIXVM010000258.1 GCA_027482995.1 Hyphomonadaceae bacterium
GATTTGAGATTTTGTTGAGGTCCAACTCTCGGTTTTTCACCGCCAACAGAAAATCTCTGAACTTTCTTAGCTCTGATGCCTTGAAAGGATTCGATGCCTTTCGCTCGCTGACATGATACTTCGATTGAACAACGTGAATCTCGGGGCGATCGCCGAACCTGCTGATGTAGATTGCGTCGACCCCAAGATCATTTCCTCCATCGGTGATGCAGTCCACGAATGTGTGCTCATCTATTCTGAACTTAGAACTCAAGAACAGGTAGATTAAAGCTTCGCTGGGATTGCGGACGACGCCCGTTCTGCTGATCCGATCAATTTTCTCGGCCAGCTTGTTGAAATGCATTTTTGAGGTAGGTGAAAACTGAGCGAAAGTAATTCTCCTTTTCGTTGATGTGAATTCTGAGTCGCATCTAAGAGTCTAGGACTTTTTTGATCGCGATGTGATTTGCATGACCGCCTGCTGCATAAGATTCGACTTGTGCAGCATAAATCTTCGTTGCCTGCCCCGCGCGCAAAAAAAGTTTGTCGTCATCCCGGGATTTGCGAAGCAAATGCCAGGGAGCCAGAAAGCCCGTCAGACCAAGGCCGTCCGCGTCCCTGGCCGCGGCGGCGCCGCGACCGCGGCGACACGGAGCGCTGGCCGCGCCTCACTTTTTCCGCCCGCGCGAATCCGGCAGGGTTGCCGCCCGGGGTAATCTCTCCCCATGCGCTCCGCGTCCGACGTCCTTTGCGAACTCTTCCGCCTCTGCGCGCAGCAGCACGGCATGCTGAAGGCGTTCCTGCTGGCGAATGCCGGCCTCTGGGGCGACATCACCGTGCGCCGCAAGGCGCGCCTCGGCCTCGCCGTCGTCACCTCGATGCTGCGCCGCCTGATCCACCTCCTCGCCCGCGAGCAGGTGCTGCCACCCCTCCGTGTACGGACCGCCCCGCCCACCCCGCTCCCTGTCCCCGAAACCTCCCCCTCTTCCCTTCCCCCACCTCCGCCTTCAATGTGCTGCCAGAGTGATGCCCCGCGCAGGCGTTTCCGCCTGATCGAAACCCCGCGCACGCGCCCCCGCGCCGCGCCAAACCCGGATGCCGCCCCCGACAGCCCTGCCCTCACCCATGCGATCTTCATGGAGCGCCTCGCCCGCCTCGCGGACGCCTGGCGCGCCCGCCACCGCATCGCCCGCCGCCTCGCCCGCCGCGTGAGAGGCCGCGCCGCACCCCTGCGCGCCCTGTGCCTGCCCGCGCAAATCCACGCCCACGCCCCCAGCGGCGTCACCCGCTTCCTCGATGCCCTGCAGGACTGGCTGAATGATCCGGATACGTCCTAGTTTTGCTGGCCGCCCGAAGCTGCGTCACCCTCGACCGGCAAAGCCGGTCTTAGGGCCCATCTCCGGCCGTCTCCCCACGCACGCCACTTCCACCACGCCGCTTCCGCCACGCCCCTGTTCCAACCCCCTGAAAATCGTGCTGCCAGAGTGATGCCTCCCGCAGCCCAAACCGGAAAGACGCCTAGCGCCGCCCGAGCCTTGCGAGCTCTTCCGTCAGCTTGCTGACGATCTCCTGCCGCACCTTCCAGCTGAGCCAGGCCTTGTCCATGCGGCTCAGCCAGTGCGAATTGACCGCCGACTGCTCGAGCCCCAGCTCGCGCGGACGCTTCATCACACGTGCGCCGAGCACGTCGGCCACATGCGCCATCTCCTCGGGGCTCGCGAAGTAAAGTTCATGCCCCCGGTGCTCGAGCGTCCACAGCGGAAACCCTTCCGCCCCCTTCGGCGGAAACGGCGGCTCGAAGGCTGTGGCGGTATGGAACGCCCCGTCCACCGGCCGGTGCACAAACCGGCTCACCGGCGTGCGCGGCGCCTCGGCGACCTGGGTGAGCCGCAGGCGCAAGGGGCCTCAGTCCAGCGGCGGCCAACCCCACGGCGAAGGCGGGGGCGGCACGGGCTTCGAGGTATCAAACTCCACCCGCAGGAAACGGTTCGGACGTTTGAGCTCATAGGCAAAAAGGTTCGACGACGGATCAACTTCCACCGCCCACACATTGTCCTTGGAGACAGGAATGCCCTCAGCATCAAACAGCGCCTTGGTCGCCTCATCCGCCGGAAATTCCTGTCGCAGCGCCTCCGCCGGCGTCGAGGCAAAGCCGCCATACTGCGTCAGCACGTCCGGCTCGCCATCCTCGTGCCGGTGGTCGTGGCGCAGTTCCCAGTCATTGCCGACCTGCATCAGCACCCAGGTGCGCGAATGATCCTCGCCCACATGCAGCGGAATGGTGATGTACCGGTGCTCACACGTGCGGACATGCATCACCACGCGCTGCGCCCGCCAGTCATCGTCCTGGCTGTCGGTCGTAACGATCCGCCCCTCGAACGCCTTCCCGCAAAGCGGCGCAATCGCCGCCTCGAAGGCGGACGGTGTCTCGGCCACCGGCGCGCTCGCGCACGCGGTGATCAGGAGGGCGAAAGCGGGCGCGAGGGCGTGTTTGAAAAGCATGAAGCCCAGCCTAGTCAGGCCGGGCTTCAAAGGAAAGGTCGGAAAATGCCTCAGGCCGGGTTCGGCGAAGGATCCATCCCGGGACGCTTGCGCTTGCCGATCACCGGAACCGCAGAGGCCGGGCCGGCATCGTCCTCGGACGAATCCGGACGGCTTGGCGGGGTGCCCTTGATGAGGTTCGCGATCTCGTCGCCCGACAGCGTTTCGTACTCGAGCAGGCCGAGCGCGACGGCTTCCCAGTCGGCGCGCGATTCGGTCATGATCCGGCGAGCATCTTCCTTGCCCTGTTCGATCAGCTTGCGGACTTCTTCCTCGATCTTGCGCGAGGTTTCTTCCGAGATGTGCGAGGACTGCATCAGCTGCTGGCCAAGGAACACGTCGCCTTGATCCGAGCCGTAATCGACCGGGCCGATGACGTCGGAATAGCCCCAACGGGTGATCATCGCGCGGGCGAGACGGGTCGCCTGCTGGATGTCGGACGCAGCGCCGGCGGTGACATTGTCGAGGCCGAACTTGAGTTCTTCCGCGACACGGCCGCCCATGATGATGGCGAGGCGCGAGGTCATCTCGACCTTGGACATCGAGAGCTTGTCGTCTTCCGGCAGCTGCATGACCATGCCGAGGGCGCGGCCGCGCGGAATGATCGTCGCCTTGTGGACCGGATCGGCCGAGGGGACTTTCATCGCGACGATCGCGTGGCCGGCTTCATGCCAGGCGGTGAGTTCCTTTTCCTTCTCGGACATCACCATCGAGCGGCGTTCGGGACCCATGAGGACCTTGTCCTTCGCGTCCTCGAATTCCTGCATCGCGACGACGCGCTTGCCGCGGCGGGCGGCGAGCAGAGCGGCTTCGTTGACGAGGTTTGCGAGGTCGGCGCCCGAGAAGCCGGGCGTGCCGCGGGCGATGGTTTTCGTCTCGACGTCTTTGGCGAGCGGGACGTTGCGCATGTGGACCTTGAGGATCTTTTCGCGACCGATGATGTCCGGGTTGCCGACAGTGACCTGGCGGTCGAAACGGCCGGGACGCAGCAGTGCGGGATCGAGCACGTCAGGACGGTTCGTCGCGGCCATGATGATGATGCCTTCGTTGGCTTCGAAGCCGTCCATCTCGACGAGGAGTTGGTTCAGCGTCTGCTCACGCTCATCGTTCCCGCCGCCGAGGCCGGCGCCGCGCGAGCGGCCGACGGCATCGATCTCGTCGATGAAGATGATGCAGGGCGC
>JAIXVM010000144.1 GCA_027482995.1 Hyphomonadaceae bacterium
ATAGACGCGCAAACCGTCCGCCTCCTGAATGAGACCAAACTCGACCGTGTACCAGTAGAGGCGCGCAAGGTTATGCAGCTGGCCGAGCCGCATGGCCCGCTGCCCGCCCTGCCCGTAAGCCTGCATGAAGTCGGCGAAGACCGGATTGGCCAGCAGCGGCACATGGCCGAAGATGTCGTGGAAGATGTCCGGTTCCTGAAGGTAGTCGAACTCGGCTTCGGGACGGATGAAGGCGCCCGCCGGGAAGCGGCGATTGGCGAGATGGTTGAAGAAGATTTCGTCGGGCACAAGCTCCGCCACCGGCACGAGCCGCCAGCCCGTCATCGCTTCCAGCCGGTCCGACAGGCGCCCCATGTGCGGCACGCCCGAGGGCGAAAGCTCCAGACGCCCCATCGCCTCGATCGCGGCGGCGCAGGCGCGGCCTTTGGTAATCTCGCTCTGGCGGCGGAACAGCCGGTCCCACCGGTCATGCTCGGCGGCGCTGTAGGTGTCCCAGGCCTGATCAATCGTGTAGTCCGCCGCGCGGGGCGCGTCGTGATACCGGTTCTTGGCAAAGGCAGTGTCCATGTAGGCCTTATAGGCCCATTGGAAAATCAGTTCCAGATGCAACCAATTTCAAGGGCGTCAGGCGACGGCGCGGTCATCGACGATTTCTGTGAGCGTGACGCCCAGTTCGCCGTCTGCCACCACCAGCTTGCCGCGGGCGATCAGGCGCCCGGAGACGTAGATGTCCACCGGTTCGCCGGTCTGCTTCTCCATGGTCAGCACTTCGCCCGGTGACAGGGCCAGAAGTTCGTCCATCGAGATGCGCACATCGCCGAGCACGACTTCTACACGCACTGGCACATCCATCAGCATACGGTGGAATGCAGGGTTACCGTTCTCGGTCATGTCGTGCCTTCCTTCGGCGCTGGAGCAGACGTGTCTGCGAGTGTTTCGAACAGGTCAGCCTGACCACGAATAACGCGGCCAGCCGCCGCTTCAACTGCGCCGCGCAGCCGCGCCTCGGTGATAGCGTCGAACTGGACGGCCTCGATATGGCTCATGACCTGAACGATCTCGCCGAGCGCGGCCCTGAGATCCCGGGCCAGCACCGTCAGGCGCTCCGATTCGGAGGCGGCCTGGCGCTGGGCAACTTCCGCCAGTGTTTCCGCCCTTACCTGCGCAATCAAGCCCGCGACTTCCTCGCCGGTAAAGCTGACGCGCGCCGGTTCATCCGGCGCGGCGTCTACGGGCTGTGGACCGAAGTCCGACCGGAAGGCAAAGGGAGCAACAGTCTTGATGGCGCGCGCGGTCATTCGACGAGTTCGTCCTCATCGGTATCCTTGCCGGCATGGATTTCGCCGCGGCTGATCAGCTGGCGCGCGAGGCCGACGAGTTCGGTCCGGGCTGCGTCCACTTCGCTGCGGCGGACCGGGCCGAGGGCGGCAATTTCTTCGCGCAGCAGGTCACCGGCGCGCTGGGTGACGTTCGCGAAGAAGGCGGCAGAAGTTGTCTCCTTGGCGCCCTTCAGCGCGATGACGAGCGTGGCGCGGTCGGCGGTTGCTAGCAGCGTCTGCATGCCGCCCGCATCCAGCGTGCCGAGATCATCGAAGGTGAACATCAGGGAGCGGACTTTTTCGCCGGCGCCCGGTTCGGCATTCTCGAGCGCGGCGAGGAACAGGGTGCCCGCGCGCGGATCGAGGCGGTCGAAGATGCGGGCAATGCGCTCGATCCCGGCTTGCGAACCCTCGCGGACCATCGATGTGATCCGGCCCTTCAGATGCTGCTCGAGCCCGGCCATGGCAGCCGGGTGCACTTCGCCAAGATGCAGAAGCCGCTGCATCGCTTCGATGGCGAGCGACGCGGGCAAGGCCCGCAAAAGCCGCGCCGAGGCATCGCCGGTCAGCCGTGACAGGATGAGCGCCACGATCTGCGCGCGTTCATGCCGGGTGATCGCTTCGAGCACGGATGTGTCCAGCGCCGACAGCTCGGCCCAAACGCCCATGCCGGTACGAGCGCGTTGGGCTTCGGTGAAACGGCGTAGCGCATCGGCTTCGCTGGCAGGGTCGTCTCCGAGCCGGTCCATCGCCGCGCTGAGCGCTTCGGCTTCCTGGGGATCGAGTTCGCTCCAGATCGCGGCTGCGTCCGGACCCAGCGCCCGCATCAGCCGGGCGGAGCGGGCAAGGCCGGGCGCCATGACGGGCGCGGGTTTGGACAGCGCGCTCATGCGATCTCGTCCCGGGTGTTCATCCAGCCGCGCACAACGGCGGCCGCCCGCGCCGGATCACGCCGGGCGATCTCGGCGGCGGCTTCGGTCGGCTGGGCGACGGGCACGGGTCGTGGCGCGCGGGGCGCTTCCGTGGATGCGCGTTCAGGCGCGGCGGCAGAGGCCGAGATCAACTGGGCGGCGGGTGTGTGAACGGTTGAAGACGAACCGGAAACAAAAATCAGGGCACCGCCCGCGACGGCGAGCAAAGCGAGGCCGATTAGCTCAGCCCACTGCTCTGGTGTGGGGCGGCCGGGAATACCGGTGGCGAAGGTAACGGTTTCGATGACCAGCCGGTCGCCCTGTTCGGGGATGATCCCGGCGGCCAGGGTCGCAATGCGCTCAAGTTCGGGGATCCGGGCTGAAGCGCTGTCGTCCAGAAGGATGAGGATCGTTCGCCCGCCCTCGGCATTGAAGGTCACGCTGAGGCGGGACAGGCCGGGGCCGGCGATGGGAGAAACAATCCCGGCGAGCGCCGCTTCGGCTGCATTTGCGGGTGCAGGCGGGGTTGGCCCCGTCAGCACAGACGTGCCGCGCCAGGCCAGAAGGCCCAGCGCCAGCGCGCAGACGACCATCGCCAGCAGGCGCGTCAGTCCCGGCGTTCCCGCCCGAGTGCTGCTGCCAAACGCCATTCGAACCCTCCGGAACCAGCCACGGGGCCGGCAGATTCCCGGAAAGTTAGAAGCCCCGCCTTACGGCAGGGTTAACAAGCATGAACCGGCGTTAACGGCGGTATTGCTGGAGGCGGGTGGTGCGCAGGCCTTTCGAGCCGTGGCGGGCGTAAAGACGCTCCCAGCCCTCGAATTCCTCGTCGGTCAGGTTGTAGCGTTCGCAGGCATCCTGGCGGGTCAGGAGACCGCCCTGGACGGCGGCAACCACTTCGGCCTTGCGGCGCGTGACCCAACGGGAAATGCCGGGCGAGGGCAAATCGGCGAGTGTGAGGGTCTGGCCATCCGGGCCCTTGACGCTCATCGGGCGTGCATTCTGCATGTTCATGTTCAAAACCACTTCACGGTCCTATGCGTTTCACCCCGCTTCTGCCGGGTATGAAAAGCAGCCTACACGAGGCGGTTTAAGCCCGGCCTTGACTTGGAAGATGAGTTTCGGGGCGGCGGTTAGGACGATGTTTGGAAACCTGTTCCGGTGCGGGACAGTTGGGCCGAATGACGCGAAATCGAGCCTCACGGGGCATTCTTGTTCGAAATTCTGAAAAGGATTTTTCGGTTTCGCTCCCCCCCCGTGAAGGCGGGGGTGAGCCGATCAATCAGACCAGCGACTTGAGCAATTCGAGGCTGCCATTGTCGCGGACCTGGGCCGAATGGCGACGGAGCATGGTGAGGAACATCTCGTCGCCGCGCTCGGTCTGTTTCACCAGCATCGCCGCGGCGAAGGCAACCGAGATGCCGTAGAAGGCAAACCAGCGGTAATGATCGTAGAGATCGTCGAAGCTGTAATCCGTTATGCCTTCAGCTTTCAGGCAGTCATGGTAATGGCGCAGCAGGGCTTTCTCGTGCTTCGGGCGCTCTTCGCGCGTGAGGCCCGCGCCGATGAAGTAGGAAACGTCATTGGCGGGGGCGCCCTTGCCGGCTGTTTGCCAGTCCACAACAGCCAGCGGCTTCTTCGCGCCGGGTTTGCCGAACAGCATGTTGTCGAGGCGGTAGTCCGAATGCGTCAGGGCATACGGGCCCTGATAGGCTTCACCCCACTTGGGAAGGCTGGCGGCATAGGCATCGCCGACTTCGATGAGATCGGCGTTCAGAAGTGCGGCGTACCGGTCCTTGAACCCGATCCACAGTCCGGCGACCATCTCGGAGCTGAGCCCCGGTGGCGGCGCCTTGGCAGAGCCCTGAAGCCAGTCATGTTCGTCCAGCGAGGGATCCTGCCAATGCGCGGCATGCATGACCGCGGCGGCCTCCATCGCGAGACGCGCCTCTTCGAGGCCGCAGCCTTTCAGCTGGTCGCCCTGCTCGGACGGCGCCATGTCTTCCATGATCAGGGCGAAGCGGTTGGTTTCCGGGTCATAGTCCGTGTACAGCGCATTTGGTGTGATGCGGCCGGCCACCTTCGGGAAGGTGCGGTAGAACATCACTTCGCGGCGATAGTGGTTGAGCAGCTTGGCAGCGGTGAGGCTGGCTTCGCTGGCGGACGGGA